>JAEZXM010000188.1 GCA_023419875.1 Pseudomonadota bacterium
CTCGGGCGGCGGGACGAAGTACGCGTTGGCGATCCAGGCGCGCCGGCGGGCCGCCATGAGCGCGATGTGCGTCACCCACCGCGCGTGCGAGAGGCCCACCACGTCGGTGCTGGTGACGTATGCGGCCCGGGCGTCGCCGGCGGGGCGGGATCGCTCGAGCTCGGCGCGGGGCAGGAGCGCGCCGCCGGTCTCGAGCCAGTGGGCAGCGAACGAGGTCTGCATCTGCCGCACCACCGGCCCCTCCACCTCCGCGTTCGCATCGCGCCAGGCGGGGTTCTCTCCTCCCTCGCCCCACTCGTCGGCGATACCGAAACCTCCGGTGAACCCGACGCGCCCGTCCACCACCACGAGCTTCCGGTGGTTGCGCCCGGTGAGCGCGAACGGGCGCCGTCGCGGCGGCCGGAAGTAGCGCACCTGGCAGCCCGCCGCGCGGAGCAGCGCGCTGAGCTCTTCCTCGAACCCCGTGCTGCCCATCGGGTCCACGAGGATCCGGACCGCGACGCCCTCCCGCGCCCGCCGCGCGGCGAGCTCCGCGAGCGGCGTGCCGACGCGGCCCGGCTTCCAGATGTACATGCCCACGTGGATGCTGTGCTGCGCCGCGCGGAACGCCTCCTCGAGCGCCTCGAACACGGCGCCGTCGTGTCTCCATGCGACGCGATTGCCGCTCACGAGCGAGGCGCTCGTGGCCTGGGCGAGCGCGAGGCCGACCTGGTCGGCGCCGTCGGTCAGGCCCATGCGGAGGGAGCCCAGCGCCCCCGACCGCGCCCGGCGGTCCCACCAGCGGCGCGCGAGCGCGCCGAGCGTGGCGCCGGTGAGCACACCGGCCGTGAACGGGACCTTCATGGCCCCGAAGCCTGTGCATCCCGCACCCGGCCGGCACCTCTCCGCAGCAGGCTCGCGGAGCCCCGTCAGTGGAGGTCGATCGCCTGCGTCGCGAGCGGCGGGCCGGCGCCGTCCACAAGGACGAACCGCCAGGTGCCGACCATGCGGTACCCGTCGATGTTCGTCCCCCGAACCTCCAGCACGGCCGTGGCGGTGCCCCCCGCGGCGTCGGTCTCGACCGTGACGGGAAGCTGCGCGTAGAGCCGCCCGTTCGGCGACTTCACGTCGATCCGCGGCTCACGCAACGCCCGCCCCGACCAGGGAAGGACGATCCGCAGGCGGTCGACCGTCGCGATCGGGTACGCCGCCGGCGGCGCCTCGACGGCGGCGGCCACGGTCGCCCGCCGAGGCTGGGCCGCCTGTGAGGTCCGCTCCTGGGCCGGCTGGCAGGCTGCCAGGACGGCAACGACGGCGAGCACTCGTACTCCCGTTCTCATTGCCGCCTCCTAGGGGTCGTTCTGGACCGCCGTCATGGGTACCGCCCAGAAGCGGCCGTCGTCGGTGCCGAAGAGGAACTGGTTGGTCACCACGTCGAACGCGGGCGGCCCGAGCTGGACCGGGCACGGCCGATCTTCCGGCGGGCAGTGGTTGGCCGCCTCGGGCACGATGACCACCGAGCCCGTGTGGGCCGCGTTCGCCAGCGAGAGCCGGTGGAGTGTCGCGTCGGAGCCGCCGACATAGATGGTCCCGAGGGACACGAACACAACCGCTGGGGAAAGGGTGACGCCGGGGGGCGCCCATTCGCCGAGGAGCGTGGGCGTCGTCCCGGTGACCCGCCACCGCTGCACGCGGTTCGCGTTCGAGACCACCAGGCCCGGGTTCGCCCCGTGCACGTACCAGATGGTCTGCGGGTTCCACGGGTCCGTCGGCGGGTCCGTCGGATCGGTATCCCACCAAACCCTCGTGGCGCCGCTGGTCTTGCTGATGATCCGCACGATGCCGGCGTTGTCGATACACGCGAGTTCGTTGGTGCCGAACCCCGTGCAGGCGAGCCGGTAGCTTCCGCCGGGGTTCTGCCAGCCCTCGACCTTCTCGGGGGCCTTCGAGAGGCTCGATTTGTTGAGATCGTACGCGATCACGCCGCCGCCGTCCGTGGCCACGTACAGCCAGTTGTTGGACGCGTCGTAGCGGGTCGGGGCGATGATGGGCGAGCCGACGTTCAGGAAGGGGCTCCAGAGCGGGTCGCCAGTATCCGCGTCCAGGGCCAGCAGCCGGCCCGACTTGGACCCCAGGAAGAGCACGTCTACCGGCACGCCCGTGATCTTCCGGTAGGTCAATTGGAACGCCGGAGAGGCGTACTGGTTCAGCACGCCGGACACGCCCGCGACGAACGTCTCGGGTTCCGGCCCGGACCCGTACGACGCGGTCCAGGCCTCGAAGCCGGTCTCCACGTCCATCGCCGTCACCAACCCCGCATCATCCGCCGCGAAGAGCAGGGTCCGCCCGCTCTCCAGTGGGGCCGCCGGCGTGGCGCGCGCGGGGAGCGCGGCGAGCAGCAACGGATCGCCGAGGCGATCGCCGGGGACGATGGCATCACCTGGGACGGTGTGCATGCTGACCGCGTACCCCCCCCTGATCCCCCCGTTGGACACCACCGATACGGAGTGGCCCGGGATGACGCCCGGGATGTTGAGGATGGCTCCGCCGAGCTGTTGCGTCCAGCCGCCTGCCGGTGCGATCGCGGAGTCCATCCAGCCTTCCCCGTTCCAGAACCCCGTGCTGCAGGCCGAGTACACGAAGTCGGCGTCGTGGTTGCAGACCCGGTAGTTGTAGATGCGGTCGTTGACCGGGTCTTTGTGCGCCTGGGTCGCGGAGTGGTCCGCCTCGGCGAAGATGACCTCGGGGATGGGCGAGAGCCGGTAGTCCACGTAGTCCACGGGGAGGGGCGGGATCGCCGGGGCCACCGTCCGGAACACGACCACGCCGTCGTGCTGGGAGCCCGGGGGATTGGTCCACACGAGCGTCTGGCCGGACGCGTCCGAGAGGACGGTCGGGTAGAGCACGCCGTCCAGCGCATCGTCCACCCGCACGCTGCGCTCGAGGGATAGCGTCGGGGGAGTCCCGCCCGAGCGGGTGACCTCGACGGTGAACGGGTACGACGTCTCCGCCACGCCCGCGACGTCCCTGAACTTGAAGCAGAGGGTGGTCGAGCCGCCCGGCGCGAGCGCCCCGTTGAACGTGAGCCGATCCTCGCCGGCGGTGACGGTGACGTTCGGAAGATCGGGCGAGGTGCAGCTCAAAGGATCGGCGCCGAGGCCCACGAACTCCGCCGTGTGCGGATTCAGGATCGTCACGTCGGTGACCGGGGACGCTCCGTCGTTGGTAACCTCGAGGCGGAACAGGTACAGCTCGCCAAAGCGCGGGGTCGTCCGGACCCCCGGAGGCGTCCAGTCCACGCGCACCTCGGCCACCGCCCCGGCGGGCGTGATGGCGACGTTGGTGGTCCGGTCGCCCGTCGACGTCTGAACCACCGTCCTGGCCTTGGCCTCGTAGGTCTGACCGGGCAGCCCCGTGACCAGGAGCGGATAGGTGAACCGGGCGTTCCCGCCGGGCTCCACCACGATGGGCAAGGGGTTGATGGTCGATGCCGGGAGGAGCGCGGTCAGCGTCAGCTCGGTGAACGCCGGCAGCACGAACGTGACGGCCTCGGCCGTGTCGTTATGGACCGTGAGCGTGGCCCGGATGGTCGCGCCCTGACCCGCGCTCCTGACGTCGAAGGCGAACTCGGCGAAGAGGCTCGACACGGTGACGGTCACGGTGGCGGTGTTGCCGAGCCCGTCCTCGGCCTGGATCACGTCCACGCCGTCGTCCGAGCCCGCCTCGTAGCTCCCCGTCGGCCCGATCCTGCCGTCGGATTCGTTGGTGACGAAGGACCACTCGTATGTCCCGTCGCCGCCGCTCGCTGTCAACGCGTGCACGGCGCCGACCCGGCTCATCAGGGCCGCGGGCGAGATGGTGACCCCGGGGCCGACCGTCACGTTTCGCGTCGCGATGTTGCCGAGGTGATCGACCACCTGGACGACGTCCGTGGCGCCCGACGTCCCGCCGGCGGTGCCGGCCGTGTAGTCGCCGCCCGGGGTGATGCTGCCGCCCGAGTTGTCGCCTCCCGGGGCGAAGGACCAGACGAGGCCGATCCCGCTCCCGCCGGAGGCGGTGAACGCGATCGAACCGCGCGGCGGTGCCGCCGCGGCGGCCGGGGCGATCGTCAGACCGGCGGTGACTGTCACGTCGCGCGCCGCGACGTTGCCGAGGTCGTCGACCACCCGGACGACGTCCGTGACGCCCCCGGTCGCGCCGGCGGTGTAGGCGCCGCCCGAGGCGATGCTGCCGCCCGAGTTGTTGCCGCCGGGAGCGAACGACCAGGCGTAGCCGGTCCCGCTCCCGCCCGAAGCGATGAACGTGATGGAACCGCGCGGCGGTGCCGCCGCGGAGGCCGGCTCGATCGTCACACCGGCGGTGACCGTCACGTTCCAGGTGGCGAAGCTGCCGAGCGAGTCCTGCACCCGGACGACGTCCGTCACGCTCCCGATCGTGCCGGCGGTGTAGACGCCGTCCGAGGTGATGCTGCCGCCCGATTCGTTGGTCGAGACGGACCACGTGTACACGCCGTTCCCGCCCGAGGCGCTGAACGCGATCGTTCCGAGCGGCGCCGTCGTGTCGGTGGGCGAGGAGATCGAGACGCCGGCCGCGACCTTCACGTCGAGCGTGAGGAAGTTGCCGAGCGCGTCGGTCACGCGGATGACGTCCGTGACGCTGCCCGTCGCCCCCGCAGTGTAGGCGCCGGTGGAGGGGTCGATGGTGCCGCCGGACTGGTTCGTGTCGAACGACCAGGTGAACGCGCCGAAGCCGCCGGAGGCGCTGAACGCAATGGAGCCGCCCGGCGTCGTCGCCGCGGGGTCCGGGGCGATGAGGATCGGCTGGTAGATCGTCATGCCGACGCCTGCGCTCCGCACCCCGTTCACGAGCGCCCGGAGCTGGTACGGGCCAGGCTGCGAGTTCGCAGGCAGGGTCGCGGTGATCGAGGTCGCCGTGAAGCTCGTCACGCGGGCGTAGACCACGGCGTTGGTGCCGCCGGCGGTCAGCTCGACCAGCGGGAAGTTGGAGGGTGACGACGCGGTACCCCCGCCCGACGCCTCCGAGATCCCGGCGAACCCCGCGCCGGTCACGGTGATGCTCGCCCCCGGGACGTTGGATCCGGCCGTGTCGACCCTGGGGACGGCGGCCGGCAGAGGCCCCTGACCCACGTCGTAGATGTCGCAGGTGGCGGTGGGCGGGTTGGTCTGGGTCGTGGCCTGATTGACGTCACCGCCGGCGGCCAGCGCCATCCCGCTCTGGAGCAGCGTGAAGCTCATGCCGTGGCGGACGCTATTCATGTCGTTGCGGGTGTTGCTCCAGGTCTCGGAGGCGGGGTCGAAGAGCTGGGCGGTGTCGAGCGCCACCGCCGTGCCGCTCGTGCCGCCGGCGATGAGGACGAGGCCCGACTGGAGCAGGACGGCCTGCGAGCGGTAGCGCGCGATGGCGAGCGTTCCGGCCGTGGCAGAGAACGTGCCCGTCACGGGGTCGTACAGCTCGGTGCTGTTGAGCGCGTTGCCGTTGTGGATTCCTCCGATCAACAGGACCTTCCCGCTCGGGAGCAGGATCGCCGAGTGGAACCGTCGGGCGGCGACGGGGTTTCCGGTCGCGGTCCAGGTCCCGGTGGCGGGATCGTACAGGTCGGCGGTCCGGAGAGAGGCGTTCGAGTCGTCCGAGGCGCCGCCCACGACCAGCACCCTGCCGTCCTGCAGCAGCGTGGCCGTGTGGCCCCAGCGCGTCCGGCCGGGCGGGAAGGAACCGGTCGGCGACCAGGTGCCGGTGGCGGCATCGTAGAGCTCCGCGGTTCCGAGCGCGCTGGGGAGGAACTGGGGGTTTTCGGGGTCGACGACGTTGCTTCCGCCCGCGACCAGCACCTTCCCGTTCGGCAGGAGCGTCGCCGTGTGCCAGTACCGCGCGCCCGAGAGCGGGTTCGCCGGGGACCAGGTTTCGGCGTCCGGGTCGAAGAGCTCCGCCGCGCTGGTGGGGTTGCCGGTGTTGAATCCACCCGCCACGAGGACCTGGCCGGTCGGCAGGAGCGTGGACGTGTGGAAGGACCGCGCCGCGGCCATCGAGGGAGTGGTCGTGCTCCAGGTACCGGTGGCGGGGTCGTAGACCGTCGCCGTGGCGATGGCGGTGACGCGCCGCGCTGGCGCACCCGCGCTGCTTCCACCCGCGACGAGCACGCTGCCGTCGTAGAGGAGCGTCGCAGTGTGGAACTCCCGTCCTGCCGGCATGGCTCCGGTGGCGACGAAGGATCCGTTTTCGGTCGGGTCGTAGACCAGGGAGGAGGCGTGATAGGTGCCTCCGTTCGAGCCCCCCGCGATGAGCACGCGGCCCGAGGCGAGGATGGTTGCGGTGCTCCCGCCGCGGGCTGAGGTGAGCGCGAGCCCGGCCTGCCAGTTCCCGACGCCCGCGTTCGGCGTGTAGATCTCGACCCCGGTGATCCCGGTGGTGCCGGCGGCGTTCGAATATCCCCCCGCCACGAGCACCTGCCCCGAGGGCAGCAGCACCGCGGGGAAGGACTGGCGCGCGGTGCCCATCCTGGTCCGGTTGGCGCTGTTGGTCCAGGAGGTCCCGCCATTCCACACCGAGGTGGTTCGGAGCACGTTTCCGCTCTGGTCCACCCCTCCCGCGACCAGCACGCGGCCGGACGGGAGGAGCACCGCCGAGTGATTCTGGCGCCTGTCGGTGAACGTGCCGGCGGAGCTCCAGGCTCCGCCGCTGAAGCTGTACTGCTCGGCGGAGTTGAGCGCCGAGCCGCTCGAGCCGCCCGCGACCAGCACGTTGCCATTGGACAGGAGCGTGGCGGTGTGGTTCTGCCGCGCGGTCGCCAGCGAGCCGGTGGAGGACCAGGTCCCCGGGCCCTCGGCCGCGGGGGTGTAGAGCACGGCGCTCGTGTGCACCGTCCCGCCATTCGCGCCGCCCACCACCAGCACCTGGCCGCTGGGGAGCAGCGTCGCGGTGTGGGAATGGCGCGCGACGGTGAGCGAGGCGGCGGCGGACCAGCTTCCGGTGGCGGGATCGTACAGCTCCGCGGAGGCGAGCGCGCTCGTCCCGTTGGTCGTCCCTCCCACGACGAGCACCCTGCCGTCCTTGAGCATCGTCGCGGTGTGCCGGTAGCGGGCGCCCGCCATGGCGCCCGTCGCGGTCCAGTCTCCGGAGGACGGCTCGTAGATCGCGGCCGCACCGGTCGCGTTCGTTCCACTCGTGTTGCCCCCGGCGACCAGCACCTTCCCGTTGAAGAGGAGGGTCGCGGTGTGGTGCCGGCGCGCGTTCGGCATGGTGCCGACGGTCGTCCAGCTCGGGTCCACCAGCGCCGGACCGCGGGCGTCGGTGTAGAGCGCGAGGACGTTGCCCTTGACGCGCAACCAGGCGCGAGCGGCCTTGCCGCCCTGCCGATAGGCGACGGGCGCCGTGACCCGTAGGATCTCCTCGCCGGTGCCGTCCACCACCACCGCGGCGTCGCCGTCCTGCCGGAGGGCTGCGCCGTTCACCTCCCACTCGGCCACGGCCGCACCGGTCGCGTTCTCGACCTCGATCCACTCCTCGAAGCCGGAC
>JAEZXM010000225.1 GCA_023419875.1 Pseudomonadota bacterium
CCGACGCCCTTCACCCCCGCGAGCGCGCCCAGGCTCGACGGCCGCCGCGCGGCGATCCCGCGAAGCGTCGCGTCCGAGAAGACCACGTACGCCGGCACGCTCCGGGCGCGCGCCTCCTGGCTCCGCCATGCGCGGAGCGCCTCGAAGAGCTCCTCGCCCGCAGCGTCGAGCGCCTCGGGCTCTTCGCGCTCGAGCTCCTCCGCGCGCCCTCGACTCCGCCGCCCCTCGCGCGCGCCGTCGTCGCGCCCACGCCTCCGCCGGCCGCCGGCGACCTTCGGCGCCGACGCGAGCACGTCCTCGCCCGTGCAGCGATCGCACGCGTCCCCGCAACCCGCCGTCCTCTCGCCGAAGTGGCCGACGAGCCGCTCGTGCCGGCACCCGTCGCCGTCGGCGAACCGGTAGAGCGCCCGAACTTGACGCCGCTGCCACTCGGCCACCTCGGGCTCGGCGTCGTCGAGGAGCCGCTCCCAGCTCAGGACGTCGGCCCATGAGTACAGGAGCACGCACGTGCTCGGCTCTCCGTCGCGGCCGGCGCGGCCGATCTCCTGGTAATACGCCTCGATGGAGCGCGGCAGGTCGCGATGGATGACGAACCGGATGTCCGGCTTGTCGATGCCCATGCCGAAGGCGACGGTCGCGACCACCACCTCGACGGCCCCGGACTGGAAGGCGTCCTGCACGCGCGCCCGCTCGTCGGCCTCCATGCCCGCGTGGTACGCCTCGGCGCGGACCCCGTGGGAGCGGAGGTGCTCGGCCGTCTCCTCGACCGATCGCCGCGAGAGCGCGTAGACGATCCCGCTCTGGCCGCGCCGCGCCCGGACGAGCCGCAGCACGGCGTCGCGGCCCCGCAGCCCGTCGCCCTTCTTGAGCGCGTGGAGCCGCAGGTTCCGGCGCAGGAACGACCCGCGCACCACCAGCGGATCCGACATCCCGAGCTGCGCGGCGATGTCGTGCGTCACCTCCCGGGTGGCGGTCGCGGTGAGCGCGAGCACCGGCACCCGGAAGCGCGCCTTGAGGCCGGCGAGGTTCCGGTAGGCGGGGCGGAAGTCGTGGCCCCAGTGGCTGATGCAGTGGGCCTCGTCCACCGCGATGAGCCGCAGGCCCGCGCCCTCGATCGCCCCGCCCACCGAAGCCTCGAGCCCCTCGGGCGCGGCGTACAGGAGCTCGAGCTCGCCGGCGCGGAGCGCCCGCACGCGCTCGCGCCGCTCCTCCGGCGCGAGGCTCGAGTTGAGGAAGGCGGCGCGGAGCCCGACGCGCGCCATCGCGTCCACCTGATCCTTCATGAGCGCGATGAGCGGCGAGAGGACCAGCGTCGTCCCGCCGAGGAGCCGGGCCGGGATCTGGTAGGTGAGCGACTTCCCCGCGCCGGTCGGCATGATGCCGACGCAGTCGCGGCCCGCCAGGACCGCGTCGATGATCGGCTCCTGCCCGGGGCGGAAGCTCGGGTGACCGAACACCTCGCGCAGCACGCGCCGCGCGGCCTCGGGCCCGGGCGGGCGATCGAGCTCGGTCGCGAGCACGCGGAGCCGGCCGACGAGCTCCGGCCCGAACAGCAGAGGCGCCTCGCGCCAGCGCGACCGCAGCGCGCGCAGACGCCGCCCGCACTCGGCGCGGAGCGTGGGATCGTCCGGATCCCCGCCGCTCCACGTCGCGGAGAGCGCCTCGACCTCGGCGAGCAAGGCCAGGCGCGGCGGCTCGAGATCGAGGCGGTCGGTCACGGCGAACGCAGCTCCGGGAAGGGCCGAGCCCCTCCCGCGCCCCTCACCGCGTCACCTTCGCGTCCTCGATGATCACCGGGTACGGCGCGCCGCCCATCCCGATGTCCTGATCGATCGCCACCGTCCCCCGGAACGTCACTACCTCGCCGCGGCGGACCTCGTCCTGCGTGGTCACGGTCACGTCGTTGTCCTTGCCCGCGGTGCCCGTCCCGTCGCGCAGGTGGACCCAGTTCTTGCCCATGATGCCGGCGTTGTACTTCACCACCTTCCCCCGCACGGCGACCGTCTTGCCCTTCAGGCTGGCGCGCTGCGCGAACACCTCGGCGACCGTCCGCGCGTCCTTGCCCTCCGCCTTCTCGACCTTCACGTCGCCCTCGTCGGGGCCGGCGGACATCGCCGCGCCGTGGGGAGGGGCCTCGGGCGCACCGGCTTCCGCGGGGGAGACGCCCCCGCCGAGCGGCGGGTGGTCGGGTGGGAGCTCCGCGCCGGGCTGGAGCGACGGCGCGGAACCGCCGGCCGGCGAAGGAGGCTCTTCGGAGAGCGGCGCGGCCACGACGGGTTGCTCGTCCTTGCGGCTACACGCGGCGAGTACGAGCGCGGCGGCGACGGCGAGGAAGGTGCGGAGCATGGGTGCGAGTCCTCCAGGGGCGCGGATGATAGTCCGGGCGCGGCTCCCGATCGAGCCGCCCCTTCGCGGTGCCCTGGAGCTCTGCCGGACGCAAGGGGCGGACGCTCGCCCCACTGCAAGCCTCACAGGCTCTGGGCGAGGTGCTTCGCCTCCGAGAGCGCCTTGAGGACGAGGTCACGCTCCGGGAGGTCGCCGGGGTAGTGCAGGAGCGTGAAGCCGACCATGAGCTCGCCCACGATCGCGACGCCCTGGACCATCGCCGGGTGCTCACCCGCGCCCGGCCACCGGTTGGTGGCCTTGAACCAGAAGACCTTGTTGCGGCCCCCCTGGAACTCCTCGATCGGGATGTCCTCCTCGACCGTCTGCGCGTGGAGCCGGGTGCGCATCCACATCGTCGCCTCGCGCGCGTCACGCTTCTCCACCGGGACCCACGCGGGCGTGGCGAGGAGCACGAACCGATTCCCCTTCGCGGGGTCGAGGCGAAGGGTCTCCGCGCCGCCGCTCGGGGTGCTCTCGGTCGAGTAGCGCCAGGCGGAGGGGAAGAGGATCTCCAGGGACCCGTGCTCGGGCACCACCACGTTCCGCTTCGTGTCCTCCGCGATCGCCGTCGAAGGCAGTACGAAGGCGACGAGGAACGCCAGCGCGACCTTGGGAGACATCTTCGACCTCCTGCGGGATCAGTCTAGCGGCGCTCAGACGACCGTGCAGCGGCTCGTCATGCGCCAGGCTCTTCCGAGCCGCCGGACCTCGCCGCCCACCCTCACCGTGGTGCGGAGCGGAAGGTCGGCGCTCGAGGGGCCGACCTGCAGCTCGAAGTCGCCGGGCTCCACACGCCGCGCGCCGTCGCTACCCGTGAAGCTCAGCATGTCCACGGGAACGGTCATCTCCACCTGCGCCGACTGGCCGGGGCCGACGGCCACCCGGCCGAACGCCTTGAGCTGGCGGACCGGGCGGACCATGGAGGCGAGCAGGTCGCGGACGTAGAGCTGCGGGACCGCCCACCCGGCGCGCGCGCCGGTGTTCGCCACCGTGAAGCGGATGCGCAGCTCGCCTCCCTCCGTGTCCACCGGCCCGGGAGCGACCGTGAGGTCCCGATACTCGAAGCTCGTGTAGGCGAGGCCATGGCCGAAGGGATAGCGGCTGCCGAAGTGGAAGGCGATCGGCGTGCCCGCGCTCTTCAGCTTGTGATCGTACGTGTACGGCGCCGCGCCGACGTTCTTCGGGAACGAGAGACAGAGCCGACCCGAAGGCTCCACGGCCCCGGTCAGCACCTCGGCGATCGCGGTGCCGCCCTCCTGGCCGCCCTGGAACGCCCACAGGAAGCCGGCCACCTTCGACTCCAGGCCTCCGAGCCCGTACGGCCGGCCGCCGGTCATCACCACGACCACCGGCTTTCCGGTGGCGACGACGGCCTCGAGCAGCTCCTGCTGCACGCCCGGCAAGGCGAGGCTGTCCGCGTCGGAACCCTCGCCCACGGTCCCGGTCTGGAAGAGGCCGGCGAGGTCGCCGACGCAGACGACGGCGAGGTCCGCGCCCTTCGCGCACGCCACCGCATCGGGCACGAGGTCCCGCGACGACGACACGGGCGAGGTGCGCTCGAGCTTCGCCCCGAGGTCCACGTCGCCGGGGAACACCGGGGCGCCGAACTCGCGCTTCTCGAGGATGTGGCAGCCCTTGGCGTACGCGACCCGGTCCTTCCCGAGCGCCCGCTCGAGGGCGACCCGCGGCGTGACCACGCCGGCCGCGGCCGCGTCCATGTTGCTGATGATGAGGTGGACGGGGAAGCTGTAGCCCGACAGCATCGCCAGGGGATCGTCGGCGGTGGGACCGATCACCGCCACCTTCTGCCTGCGCGCGGGCTCGATGGGGAGCGCGCCGCGGTTCTCGAGCACGACGATCGACTGCCGGGCGACCTCCTTCGAGACCTCGATCGCGGCCGGCGACTGGAGCTCGATCGCCGCCTCGTCGGTGTAGGGCCGCTCGAACAGGCCCAGCCGCAGCTTCTCGGTGAGCACGCGCAGGACGATGGCGTCGAGCTCCTCCATCCGGAGGAGCCCGCGATCGAGCGCGGTCCGGAGCTCGGGGGCGCAGTCGTCGCCCGGCGCCTCGACGTCGAGGCCGGCGCGGAACGCGAGCACCGCCGCCTCGGCCCGGTCGGCCGCGACGCCGTGGTGCTGGTACAGGAGGCTCACGCCGATGTAGTCGGCCAGCACGATCCCGTCGAACCCCCACTGGTCGCGCAGCACCTCGGTGAGGAGGAAGCGCGAGGCGTGCACCGGCTCGCCGTCGATGTCGTGGTACGCCGGCATCACCGAGCCGGCGTTGCCGTCCTTCACCGCCATCTCGAAGGGGAGCAGGAACACGTCGTTCAGCTCGCGCCAGCCCATGTGGACCGGGGCGTGGTTGCGCCCGCCCTCGCCGGCCGAGTGCCCGGCGTAGTGCTTCAGGGTGGCGAGCAGCTCGCGCTTCTCCCCCTGGAGACCCTTCACGTAGCTCGTGCCGAGGATGCCGACCAGGTAGGGGTCCTCGCCGAGCGTCTCCTCCGTCCGGCCCCAGCGGACGTCGCGCGAGACGTCCAGCACCGGCGCGAGCCCCTGCCGGCAGCCGATGCTCAGCGCCTCCTTGCCGATCGCCCGCGCCGCGCGCTCGACCAGCTCGGGGTTCCAGGTCGCGCCGAAGGCGAGGCTCGACGGGAACAGCGTCGCCCCCTGCACCATGAGGCCGACCAGCACCTCCTCGTGCGCCAGCGCGGGGATCCCGAGCCGCGTCTCCTCCACCAGGAACTTCTGCAGGCGGTTCAGCGCCCGGACGCCCTTCCGCGGCTCGACCGCGTGGCTCCCCAGCGGCCGCGAGATCTGCCCGAGGCCCTTCGAGAGCATCTTCGCCACGCGGTCCGGATCGCTCGACCCGGTGAAGGCGTCGTCGCGGACGCGGTGCCGGCCGTCCTCGGAGAGGATGAGCCAGAACGAGTGGAGCTGGGCGATCTTCTCGTCCAGCGTCATGCGGGCGAGGAGATCTCCGGCGCGATCGGCGACGGAGCGATTCGGATCCTTGTACAAGGCGACCACCATGGGCGCGCATTCTAGTCGAAACGGGTGGGGTTGCCCGCCCGATCTGAGCCGACGGCTTCCGCGGCGCGTCCCGAGGACGCGGGGCTGTTACTCCTCGTCCTTCTTCCCCAAGAGCGCGCCGATCTTCGGGCCCGCGGCGGCGCCGAGCGCGCGCAGCGAGTCGAGGTGGTGGACGAGCAGGTCGCGGTTGTCGCTCACCGCGAGGTTCTGCATCTCGAGCGCGCCGATCCGTTCCTCGGGGGTGAAGGCGGGCTCCGCGACGCGCTCCATGGAGAGCTTCTCCGGCGCGTAGCTCATGTACTGCGCCTTGGTGGCGACGATGGTCCAGTCGTCGCCGCGGCGGAGCTCGACGGTCACCGTCCCGGTCACCGCCGGTGCAACCCAGCGGGTGAGCGCGTCGCGGAGCATGAGCGCCTCGGCGTCGTACCACTTGCCCTCGTAGAGCAGGCGGCCGAGGCGGCGGCCGAGCGAGGCGTAGAGGTCGATCGTGTTCTCGTTGTGGATGGCGGAGACGAGCCGCTCGTAGACGAGGTGCAGGAGCGCCATGCCCGGGGCCTCGTAGATGCCGCGGCTCTTGGCGTCGATGACGCGGTTCTCGATCTGGTCGCTCATGCCCAGGCCGTGGCGCCCGCCGATCCGGTTCGCCTCGAGGAAGAGGTCCACGAGCGACGGGAACCGCTTGCCGGAGAGCTCCACCGGCTGCCCCTGCTCGAAGGAGACGGTGACCTCCTCCGGCTCCACCTTCACCTCGGGCCGCCAGTGCGCGACGCCCATGATCGGGTCGACGATCCGCATGCCCACGTCGAGCCGCTCGAGGTCCTTGGCCTCGTGCGTGGCGCCGAGCGCGTTCGAGTCGGTCGAGTAGGCCTTCTCCGTCCCCATCTTGTACGGGAGCTTCCGGCGCTCGAGGTACTCGCTCATCTCCTTGCGCCCGCCGAACGCGGTCACGAACGCCTGGTCGAGCCAGGGCTTGTAGATCTTGAGGTCGGGGTCGACGAGGATCCCGTAGCGGTAGAACCGCTGGATGTCGTTCCCCTTGTGCGTGGAGCCGTCGCCGAAGACGTGCACGCCGTCCTCGCGCATGGCGCGGACGATCGCGGTGGTGGTGACGGCGCGGCCGAGCGGGGTGGTGTTGTAGTACCGCTTCCCGCCGCTCGAGAGGTGGAAGGCGTTGGACTGGATCGCGGCGATGCCCTCGCGGATCAGGGCGTCCTTGCAGTCGACGAGCTTCGCCGAGACGGCGCCGTGCTGGAGGGCGACGGGCGGGATGTCGGCGGGGTTCTTCTCGTCCGGCTGGGCGAGGTCCGCGGTGTAGCAGTGGACCGACATGCCCTGCTCGGCCATCCAGGCGACGGCGCAACGGGTGTCGAGGCCGCCGCTGAACGCGATGCCGACGGCGGTGCCCTTCGGGGGGAGCGACCTGTAGATCCGGCTCATGGGAGACGGCACGTAGCAGAAAACCGGACGCCCTTCCAGCGGCGCGGAAAGCCTGGCGATTCCGCCGGCGCCGCGGTGCGGCGGAACGTTCGTTGACGCCCGCCCGCCGTCCGTCGTACCTACCGACCGGTAGGTAACCGGAACCGCACCGCCGGTGGAGACGATGCCCAGGACGCGCAACGACTCGGTCCGCGAACGGCTGCTCGACGCCGCCATCTCCCTCTTCGCCGAGCGGGGGTACGCGGCCACGTCGATCCGGGAGATCGTCGAGGCGGCCGGCGTCACGAAGCCCGCGCTCTACTACTACTTCCAGAGCAAGGAAGGGATCTTCCGGGCGATCCTCGACGCGGTGGAGCAGACGACGCGCGAGATCGTCGCCGGCTCGAACGCGACCCGCGGCTCGAGCCGCGCGCGGATCGAGCAGCTCTTCCTCTCGATGCACGCGCTGTTCGAGCGCGAGAAGACCGCGGTCCGGTTCCTGAACGCGGTGATGTGGGGACCGGCGCAGGGCATCCCGCGCTGCGACCTCCAGAGCGTTCACGAGAGGTTCAAGCGCGAGGTGGAGCGCCTCGTCGCGCAGGGCATCGCGGCCGGAGAGTTCCGCGCCGCCCGCCCCGCCGACGTCGCCCGCGCCCTGCTCGCGATCGTGTCCCACCACTTCGATCTCGCCCTGGCCTTCCCCCAGCTCGCGCCCGGCAAGGCCGGCCTGAAGCGCGACCTCGGTTTCGTGTTCCGCGGCATCACCCGCAACGCCCAGACGGAGAACGCACCATGACGCGCCTGCGCTCGATCACCCTCCCCCTCTCCCTCGTCCTCCTCTCCGCGGCGGCCGGCTGCAAGCCCGGATCGGAACCGAAGGAGGGCGGCAAGCCCGAGGTCGCCGTCGAGACCGCCCGCGCCGCGCCCGCGGACGTCGAGGAGGCCGTCGAGGTGGTCGGGGCGCTCTCCCCGCGGAGCACCGCCGAGGTGCGCACGGAGTACAGCGGCACCGTGACGGAGGTGCTGGTCACGCAGTGGGTCGAGGTGAAGAAGGGCACTCCCCTCGCCCGGCTCGACGCCCGCGAGGCGAACGCGGGGGTGCAGGCCGCGAAGGCGGCGCTGCTCCAGGCCGAGGTGGCCGCCCAGCGCGCCGCCCGGGAGCGGGAGCGGACCGACAAGCTCGCCGAGGCCGGGCTCGCCACGAGCCAGGCCACCGACGAGGCGCGCAC
>JAEZXM010000334.1 GCA_023419875.1 Pseudomonadota bacterium
TGAGCGTGAGGGTCCGGTTCCACACCGGCGCGCCTGGCCTCGACTCCGCCGGATCGGCGAAGAAGTAGCCCTGGCGCAGGAACTGGTAGCGGCTCCCCGGCGGTGCGTCCCGCAGGGCGGGCTCGACCCGGGCGTTCGGAGCCTCCTGGAGCGAGGTGGGGTTGAGCGCGTCCAGGAAGTTGAGCAGCGCGTCCGGCTGCTCGACGGTGAAGAGCCGGTCGTAGAGCCGCACCGCCGCCGGGACGGACCGCGTCGCGTGCACCCAGTGGATGGTGCCGCCGGCGCGCCGTCCTCCGTCGCCCTTCATCGTGGAGGCGTCGTAGCTGCAGCGGAGCGCCTGCACCTCGCCGGCCTCGCCGCGCACCACGCCCTCGCAGCGGACGACGCAGGCGCCGGCCAGGCGGACCTCGCGCCCGGGGGCGAGCCGCTTCCAGTCCCTGGGAGGCGTCTCCGCGAAGTCGTCGCGCTCCACGAGCAGCTCGCCGCCGAACGGCACCTTGCGGCTGCCGCCGCGGTCCGGCTCGCCGGGCCACCAGGGGAGCTCCAGCTCCACCTGCTTGCCGGGCGGCCAGTTCTCGATCCGGAGCGGCAGCGGGTTCAGGACCGCGAGCGCCCGGGGCGACCGGCCCTCGAGGTCGCTGCGGATCGCGTACTCGAGCTTGCCGATGTCCACGAGGCTGTTGTTCTTGGCGACGCCGATGAGGTCTGCGAACTCCCGCAGCGCCTCGGGGGTGACGCCGCGCCGGCGCATCCCGGCCACGGTGGGCATGCGCGGATCGTCCCAGCCGGAGACCCGCTTCTCGGCGACGAGCTGGAGCAGCTTCCGCTTCGACAGCACGGTGTAGCCGAGCGCCAGCCGCGCGAACTCGTACTGCCGCGGCCGCGGGTCCCACGGCCCGAGGTTGTCGAGCACCCAGTCGTAGAGCTCTCGGTTGGACTCGAACTCGAGGGTGCAGATCGAGTGGGTGATCCCCTCGAACGCGTCCTCCAGCGGATGGACGAAGTCGTACATCGGGTAGATGCACCAGGCGTCGCCGGTCCGGTGGTGGCGGGCGTGGCGGATCCGGTAGAGGAGCGGATCGCGCATGATGACGTTCGGGTGCGCCATGTCGATGCGCGCCCGGAGCACGCAGGCCCCGTCCTCGAACTCGCCCTTTCGCATGCGCCGCAGGAGGTCCAGGTTCTCCGCCGGCGCGCGATCGCGGAACGGGCTGTTCACCCCCGGCCGCTCGAACGAGCCGCGCTGCTCGCGGATCCGGTCCTGGGGCTGGCTGTCCACGTACGCCTTGCCCTCGCGGACGAGGCGCTCGGCGCACTCGTACATCCGCGCGAAATAGTCGGACGCATAGTAGAGGTGCTCGCCGAAGTCGCCGCCCAGCCAGCGCACGTCCTCCTGGATCGACTCGACGTACTCGGTCTCCTCGGTGACCGGGTTCGTGTCGTCGAACCGGAGGTGGGTCCGCCCGCCGTACGCCTTCGCCAGGCCGAAGTTGAGCAGGATCGACTTGGCGTGACCGACGTGGAGGTAGCCGTTGGGCTCCGGCGGAAAGCGGGTGACCACGCGGCCGCCGTTCCGGCCGCTCCGGAGGTCCTCCTCGACGATGTCGGCGAGGAAGTTCTGAGGGCGCGCGCTGGAGGTCATTTCGAGGGGTGTTGGTATCCCAGCGGGACCGGGTGCGCAACGACACAGCCGTGCGGCGCAGGCGGGGCGGACCGCGGGGGTGGCGGATCGCCGCGGGCCCTTCAGACGATCAAGGCGATCGCCGCGTCCAGCCGCGCCAGCGTCTCCTCCCGCCCGAGAATCTGGACGACGTCGTACATCCCCGGCGACGCCGTCCCGCCGGTGAGCGCCACGCGGACGGGCTGGGCGATCTTCCCGAGTCCGACGCCGCGCTTCTCGGCGGCGCCCTGGAAGAGCTGCTCGAGCGGCGCGGTGTCGAGCGCGGGCAGGGCGGCGACGCCGTCGCGGATCTCCTGGAGCACGGGCCTCGTCTCGGCGGTGAGGAACTTGGCCTTGGCCTTGGGGTCGAAGACCGGCGGCGCGTAGAAGTAGCGGAACTGCTCGACGTAGGCGCCGAACGTCGGCGCGCGCTCGCGGGCCACGGCGCACACGTGGCGGAGCTTGTCGTCCACCTGCGCCGGCAGGCCCGCGGCCTGGAAGTACGGCGCGGCCCGGCGGGCCAGCTCCTCGTCGGACAGCTTCTTCAGCCACTCGTGGTTCACCCAGGCCATCTTCTCGGGGTTGAAGACGCCCGCGGTCTGCCCCACGTCCTTCAGGTCGAAGGCGGCGACGAGCTCCTCGAGCGTGAAGATCTCCTGGTCGCCGTGCGACCAGCCGAGCCGGACGAGGTAGTTCACGACCGCCTGGGGGAGGAAGCCCATGTCGCGGTAGGCGGTGACGCTGGTCGCGCCGTGGCGCTTCGAGAGCCGGGTCTTGTCGGCGCCGAGGATCATCGGGAAGTGCGCGAACGTCGGCACCGGGTACCCGAGCGCCTGGTACATGAGGATCTGGCGGGCGGTGTTGTTGACGTGGTCGTCGCCGCGGCCGACGAGGTTCACCTCCATGGTGACGTCGTCCACCACCGCGCCGAAGTTGTAGAGGGGCACGCCGTCGCCCCGGAGGATCACCTCGTCCTGGAGCGTGTCGTGCGGGGTCGAGATGCGGCCCTTCACGAGGTCGTCGAAGCTCGTCTCTCCGGTCTCGGGCACGCGGAACCGGATCACGTGCGGGCGCGAGGGATCGTAGGGCTTCTCCCGGCAGGTGCCGGGGTAGCGGAACTGCACCTTGGCCGCCTCGGCCGCCTTGCGCTGCACGTCCAGCTCCTCGCGCGTGCAGTAGCAGGCGAAGGCCTTCTTCTCGCGGACGAGCCTCTCGGCGTGCGCGCGGTAGAGCTCGAGCCGCTGGGTCTGGAAGTACGGAGGGTGCGGGCCGCCCACCTCCGGCCCCTCGTCCCAGTCGAGCCCGAGCCAGCGCAGGCCCTCGAGGATGGCGTGCACCGCCTCCTGCGTGGAGCGCTCGCGGTCGGTGTCCTCGATCCGCAGGATGAAGGTGCCGCCCATCCGCCGCGCCCAGAGCCAGTTGAAGAGCGCGGTGCGGGCGCCGCCGATGTGAAGATAGCCGGTCGGGGAGGGCGCGAAGCGGACGCGGGGCGGGGTCATGGTGCGCGGAACCTAGTCGAACTCCGCGCTCGGGTCCACGAGGGCCTCACCGCACCACCACCCCCGCGTATCCGACCACGCGCTCGTCGTCTCCGCTCACCTCGCCCGAGTGGGCGTAGCGGACGAGCTCGGCGGTGCGCGCGCCGAGCGCGCGGGCGGCGAGCAGCATCACCACCGCGGGGATGACCCCGCACATGGTGATCTCCTCCTCGTGCACCCGCCGGTAGAGGCCCTCCGCGTCGAGCGCCAGGAGCGGCTCGAGCGCCCGCCGATCCGCGACGCGCGCCTCCGCGGCGGGGAGGTAGTGGCTCATGTCCGAGGAGGCGACGAGGAGCGCGGACGCGCTCCGGGCGGCGGCGGCCACGGTCTCGGCGAGCCGCTCGCACTCGCCGTACGAGAGGTGGGCGAGGCAGAGGGCGCCGATGGCGACGTCGGCGCGGGCGCGCTGGAGGAACGGGAGCTGGACCTCGAGCGAGTGCTCGCGCGCGTGGGCGGCGGCGTCCGGTGCGACCCCCGGTCCGGCGGACAGGGACTCGCGGAGCGCGGGGTCGAGGACGACGGAGCCGAGGGGCGTTCGCCAGGCCTCGGCCGGCGAGAGCGCCGCGCGCGAGAACCCGAGACCGGTGTGGTTCGGACCCAGCACGAGGACGCGCGGCGGGACGGCGACGGCCGCGTAGGTCGCACCGGCGACCGCACCCGAGTACATGTACCCCGCGTGCGGGACGACCGCGCCGATCGCCGTTTTCGCGCTGGGTGCGCCCTCGAGGAAGCGGTCGACGCCCGCCGCGAGCGCCGCCGCGTGCGCGGGGTAGAACGTGCCGGCGACGGCAGGTTCGCGGATCATGGCCGCTTAAGGTATAACGGGCGCGAGATGGCTCGGAAGACGGTGCTGATCGTCGACGACTCCCAGGCCATCCTCGACGCCCTCACGAGCGCGTTCGAGGACGTCGGGTACGCCGTGGTGAGCGCGACCGACGGCGAGGAGGTCTTCCGCAAGCTGGCCGCCTCCAACCCGGACGCCCTCCTGCTCGACATCTACATGCCCAAGCTCAACGGGGCGGACGTCTGCCGGCTCGTCAAGTCGCACCCGCACTGGAAGAAGACCTACCTCGTGCTGATGTCCTCCCGGATCAGCGAGCGCGAGGTGGACGTCTACAAGCGGATCGGCGCCGACCAGGTGCTGCGCAAGCCCTTCGATCCCACGCTGGCGGTGGCGATCGTGGACAAGGCGCTGGGCGTGAACCGCGCGGACTGAGCGCGCGGCCCGATCGGTCTCACGGACAGGCGGTCGCGTAGACCCGCAGCCGGACGTCCTGCACCGATTTCAGCGGGCCCGGGTTCCAGATCGACAGGGAATAGCCCGTTGCGTTCGGCACGGCGTTCCGCGCGTCGAAGCTCGCGGTGATGGTGTCGTGGTCCACCACGGTGACGGTGGCCGGGACCGGGAACCAGTTCGTCTGGTCCACCGAGTACATCATCTGCGAGAAGCCGTTCCCCTGCGCGTCCGGGAGCGCGAAGTTCGTGCCGGCGATGGTCAACGCCCAGGGCTCGTTCGTCTGGAAGACGCAGGAGGGGGTCACGCTCGTGAGCGTCGGCGTGCCGGGCTGGACGCTGAACGTGACCTCGTTGGACGTGGCCGCACCCGGGTTCCGTACCGAGATGCCGTAGACGCCGGTGTCGTGGCCCGAGAGATCGAGGGTGGCGGAGGCCGTGGTCGCGGTCACCGCGGTCGCGGTCGTCGTCCTCGTCACCGGCGTCACGCTGCTCTGGAGCGGGCCGCGGAGGAGGATGTCCGGCAGCCCCCCGCGAAGGTTCGAGGCCGTGAGCGTGACCGTCACCGGGAGTCCCTGTTTGTCGCCGCCCGGCGAGACCTTGCTGAGCACCGCGACGTTGGAGAGGACGCGAAAGGAGAACGTGGAGGAGTTCCCGGCGGGGAGGTTGACGTAGGCGTTCCAGATGCCGTCGGGCCTCGTTCCGAGGGCGGCCGTGCCGGTGACCGAGCCGTCGTTCACGGTCCCCAGCGTGGCCGCGAACGACGGGGGGGTGGGCGGGACGATCGTGATCCCGTTTGCGGTACCGAGGCCGTTGCCCGTGAAGGTGAGCGTGATGGTCGAACCCTGATACGTGGGCGACGGGGTGACGCTCAGGTTGTCGACCGAGGGCGGGTTCGGGAGCGAGGTGAAGGTGCAGGAGGCCGGGCCATTGGGGCAGGTGGATTGCTGGGATCCGTTGGTCACCGTCACCGTGTAAGAGCCGGTCGTCGCGAGGAGCAGCTGCGAGACGAAGAGGCGGCCCGAGTCCACGTACGTCGTGAGCGGGTTCACCGTCTCGGGACCGACGAAGTGCACGGCCGAGGTCATGTCGAAGCCGGTGCCGGTGATCACGATGTCCACGGGGGAGCCCGTCTGGCCGGAGGAGGGGCTCAGGGAGAGGATGGTCGGGGTCGCGCTGGTGACGGTCAGGTCGCGGCAGCTGGACCGCTCCGCACCGTCGTTCTCGACCCAGAGCCGGTACCCTCCCGGCTGGAGCCCCGCCGCGTCGAGCACGCAGTCGAGCCCGCCGCCGGAGGTGGTGGTGGGGAGCCCGAAGCCGTTCACGTCGTCGTGGCACGTCGGGGCCAGATGGCAGACGCTGCCGCTCGAGAATCCGCTGCCGGTCACGCGGAGCGTCGTGCGGGAGCCCGTGTTGACGCTCGAGGGCGTGACGTCGGTGAGGTTGGGCGCAACCGCCCGCACGCTGAACCTGCGGGCGTTCGAGATCACCCGGTCCGGGTTCACCACCCGGAGCTCCAGGACCGTCCTCCCGACCTCCGACAGGTCGAGGTCGAACCGGAGGCTCGTCGAGCTCGCGACCGGGCAGGGCGGGGACATGCCCGACGGGCAGACCCCCTGGGCCCGGTAGGTCCGGGAACCGGTCAGCGAGGTGACGCGGACCGTGGTGTCGTCACCCAGCGCGAACCGCTCACCCCTGAGCGTCACGGTGAGGGGGTCGAGGAGGCCGGGGCTCGCCTCGCCCGGGTCGGCCGAGAGGATCTGCGGCGCGACGTAGCCCGTGGGCCCGCAGACGCCGTCGACGCACTGCTCGCCGGATCCGCAGACGGTCTCGCACGAGCCGCAGTGGCCGGGGTCGCGAACCAGGTCGATGCAGCGGTTCTCGCCCTCGCACACGTGGGTGCACGTCGAGAGGTCCACCGACGAGTCCCCATCCTTGCACGCCTGCGCCGAGGCGGCGAGGAGGGCGGCGAGGCCGAGGAGCGCCGCCCGGTGCGCGGGGCGGCGGGCCCGGAGCGTGGCCCGCGCCGGCGTTCTCCGGCCAAGGACGAGCGGCAGGAGCGCCAGGAGCAGGAGCGCGGAGAGCCCGCCCGGCTGTCCCGCCCCGCACCCGCCCGACGGGGAGGGGCCCGGGTCGGGGTCGTCGGGATCCATCGCCGGGAAGCACTGGCCGCGGTTGCACGCGCCGACCGGGCAGGTGGTGGAGTTGCACGGATCGTCCTCGCAGACGCCTCCCTTGCAGATCTGCCGCGCGCCGCAGCTCATCCCGGCGCAGAGGTCCTCCACGCACTCGGGCTCGTCGTTCTCGTTGATCACGCAGATCCGACCCGTGGCGCAGGGAGGAGCGTCAGCGCAGCGGTCGGTCTCGCAGAAGCCGTCCGCGCTGCACACCTGGTTCGACGGACAGTCGACGTACACGCACGACTGCACGCAGTCGCCCGCGCGGCAGAACGTGCCGACCGGACAGGCGACGCCGCTGCACCGGTCGGCCACACAGGTGCCCTGCTGGCACGTCTGGCCGGTCGCACAGCCGGTGAGATAGCAGCCGCCGCCGGTGCAGTTGCCGGTCGAGCAGCTCGCTCCGTCACCACACGTGACACCGGTGCACGGGTTCTTGCAGGACACCCCGTACTCGCAGATCTGGCCGAGCGGGCAGGGCGAGGCCCCGCAGTTCGAGAGCACGCAGGCGCCGACGTCGACGTTGCAGGTGTAGCCGCTCGGGCAGTCGTTCTCCACGCCGCACTGGGCGGGCACGCAGACGCCGTTCAGGCACGTGAAGTCCGGCCCGCAGAGCGTGGTCGGGTTCTCGTTGATCGTCCCGTCGCAGTTGTTGTCCTTGTCGTCGCACAGCTCCGCCGCGGGGAAGACCATCCCGGAGCACCCGCCCAGCACCCCGTCCTTGCAGGCGCGGACGCCGTCCTTGCAGGCGCTCCCCGCCGTCGGATTCCCTTCGACGTCGCGGGCGATGCCGGGCACGCGGCAGATCGATTCTTCGTCGGTGGGCAGAGGACAGAGGTTGCACTCGTCCTCCATGTCGTCGGGCTGGCCGTTGCAGTCGTTATCGGCGTGGCTCGAGCAGTCGCGCGGGAGCGGGGTCTGCCCGCCCTCGCACTCGTCCCAGCTTCCGTTCCGGCAGGTCCGGGTGCCCGCGACGCAGATCCCCTCCCCCAGCGTGCCCGGGGGGCCGTTGTAGCAGGTCTGGGTCGCGCCGTTCGTGCAGCCGCAGTTGATCGTCCCCGAGCAGTTCATGTCGAGGGTAGAGAAGTTCTCGCAATCCTGCGGCGCCCGCGGGAGGATCTGGCACTCGTCGGGCGCGGTGTCGCGATCCATCCACGCGTCACCGGCGCAAGTTGCGCAATCGCCCCAGACACCTCCCGAACACGCGGAGATGCCCGCCTTGCAGATGCCGCGCGGATTCCCGGTCACCGGGTCGAGGCTGCTCGCGGGCCCGGTGTAACAGGAGGCCTCGAGGGTTCCGGTGTTGTCAGGCTTCTCATCGGTCAGCTCCACGCCGCTGGTGTCCTTGTCGCAGTCGTCGTTGAGGCCGTTGCAGATCTCGGCCGTGGGCAGGACCTGGTTGAGGCACTCGGACATGCCGTAGGTGCCGTCGGCGCGCCGGATGCACGAGCTGATGCCGTCCTGGCAGGTGCCGACGCCGCGGGTCGCGGCGGGGCCGTTGTAGCAGGGCCGGATTGTGCGCTGGTTCTCCGGCAACGTGTCGATCAGCTCGTCGACGAGGCCGTTGCAGTTGTTGTCCCTGCCGTCGCAGGCCTCGATCGCGGCGGGCTCGTGCAGGCGCCGGCAGTACGGCTGGCCCTCCGCGGTACAGCTCATGACGCCCTGGGCGCACTCGCCGAGCTCGCCGGTGCTGCACGCGACGCCGGTCTCCTGGCAGCTCGCGCCGAGGTTGAAGAGGGTGTTGAGCACGAGCCGCGAGCCCGCGACCTGGAAGTCTCCGTCCGTGCCCGAGTAGCTGTGCCCGCCCAGGTAGACGGCGGTGCCGCGGCCGCCGGTGGGCGCGATCATGGTGAAGATGTCGAAGTTCGGGTCGGGGTCGTAGGTGATGTACCGGGTGACCCCGGTCCGGTAGGTGTGGGCGCGGTAGTTGTTGATCGCGCCGAACAAGGCGACGAAGGTGAAGTCACCGATCTGCGTGAGCGGCGAGCTGAATCCCGTGCGTACGCTCGCGGGCCGCGTGGAGGTGCCGGACGGCCACTCGTTGATCCAGAACCCGGGGGTCGTCTCCGTCTGGAAGTGCGTGGCGGCATGGCCGGAGCGATACCGGGTGTCCCATCCCCCGGTGCCGGGGTAATCGGTCCCGCCGTGGTTGGCGGTGCTCTCGTCGCCGAACACGCCCTCGAAGCTCGCGAGGCCGGCGCACTCGGCGAAGACGTCCTTCCCCGAGGCATAGAAGGCGCCGATGGTCGCGAGGGCCTGCGCCACGGTCGCTGAGCCGTACTTGATGTTGCAGGGGCAGGTCGCGTCGCCGCTGCCGGTGCAGTCGCTGCACGAGTTGGGCGCCACCCAGTGCGGCACCCAGAGGATCTGGTAGCCGTTCTGGTAGAGCCGCGTGGTCGTCCAGTCGCCCGGCGTGGACGGGATGAAGTCGTCCATCACCAGCCGGTCGAAGATCTGCCCGTGGGTGCCGGTCGCCCTGCCTGCCGCGCCCGGCGTGTCGAGGCCGGCGCGCGTGAGGTAGCCGCGGATCACCGGCTCCGAGTTCTTCGACCCGGCGCCGTCGCTGCCGATGTCGAGCAGCGCGAGCTTGGGCGGCACCGTGCCGCCGGCGCTCCAGCCGCCGGCCATCGTCTTCGCCACCTCTGCCTGGAACGCGACGTTCGCGACGTGGACGTTCACGTTCTGGAACGTGGTCCGGTACGTGTTGAGGACGGCGACCGCGCGATCGAAGTCCGAGCCGTCCACGACGAAGGGCCCGCCGCGGTAGTCGATCCGCGTGCCGGTGGTCGGGGTGCTCGTGGACACGCCGCCGCCCGCCCAGTTGTAGAGGTACGCCGGGGGGCCGTTGTTGTACTGGAGCGAGAAGTCGATGTCTGTGGTCGAGGTCTTCGCTGGATTGATGACCCAGTAGACCGCGATGTTGTTGCGGACGAGCTGGTACACGAGGCCGTACGCTCGGATGACGTCGCCGTTGTCCTTGGCCTGCGGGCAGCTCGTGGGCGTGTAGCCGGTGCCGTTCGAGTCGCGGCGCAGGTCGTCGCTCGTGTTCTGGTAGCAGACGTCCATCGGGATGATGAGCGACCGGCGGGCGAAGGACTTGAGCCCGGGCGCCATGGTCCCGCAGGTGGGGGCGACGAGCAGCGGCACCACGCCAGCGGCGAGCACCACCCGCAGAAGGCCGGCAACAAGCCGACGCCGGTCGGTCGGACGGGGAGAGGTCATGGTTGCGCTCCTGACCTCCAAGAATACCACGTTGACCATCCGTGCTCGGTGGTACGCGCGGTCGTTTTCGAGGTCGCATGACCTCGCACATCCGCGCGAACGAGCGTTGACGAGCACACCTCGCCGTGCCCATGTCCAGCCGTGTCCGGACCGCCGGCGAGCGACATCGTGCAACCCCCGCGGCCACCCGATCCGCCGTGGCTCCTCGTGGCGCTGTGGGCCGCGGGGATCGCCGGCATCGCCGCCGTGCGGACGTTGCCTGCCGCGATCCGCGGTTCCTGGCTCGACGCGGCGGGGGCCGCCGCGCTCCTGTTCGTGCTCCTGCCGGACCTGCGCCTCCGCAGGCGCGGGGAGTACTGGGATGCGTACGGGTTGCCGCCGCTCTCGTTCCGCGCGCGGGCGACGTGGGCCGCCTGGGCGCGCGGCGCGCGCGCCGGGCTCGCCTCTTCCGCCGTGGTGCTCCCGGCCTTCACCCTCGTGTTCGTCGCCTGGGCCGTCCTCCTGCCGCACCTCTCACCGGAGATCGCCCGGACCCTCGCGCCGTACGCGTTGCCCGGCCGCGTCGCGCTGCGCATCCCGGACGGGTTCCTCCTGCAGGTCGCCCTCCAGCTCCTCGTGGTCGCGCTGCCGGAAGAGCTCTTTTACCGCGGGTGGATGCAGACGGCGTGGGCGCGCACGGCGCCCGGACGCGGGGTGCGCGTCCTCGGCGCGCGCCTCGGGGCGGGGTTCGTCTGGACGCAGCTCCTCTTCGCCGCCGGGCACCTCGTCGACCCCGCGCCCTGGCGGCTTGCGACGTTCCTCCCCGGGCTCTGGTTCGGGTGGCTGCGCGAGCGGACCGGGAACGTGGTGGCGGGCGTCGTCGCCCACGCGCTCTCGAACCTGTTCCTGAAGGTGCTCGAGGCGTCGTTCTACCCGTGAACGAGCTCCCTTCCGGGCGCGCTGCGATCGGCGCGGCTACAATCGCCCCCGTGCCCGGCGCCATCCGCGAGATGCTCGAGGAGCTGGAGGAGAGAACGCTCCATCCGCGCGCGGCGCGCTCCGCCGCGACGCGCGGGCGGGAGCGGCCGGAGGAGCCCGACGTCGAGCGCCCCTCCTTCCAGCGCGACCGCGACCGGATCCTCCACTGCAAGGCGTTCCGCCGCCTCGCGGGGAAGACGCAGGTGTTCCTCGCCCCGCGCGGCGACCACTACCGGACGCGGCTCACGCACACGCTCGAGGTCGCGCAGGTGGCGCGCTCCGTCGCCCGCGCGCTCCGGCTCAACGAGATGCTGGTCGAGGCGATGGTGATGGGCCACGACCTCGGCCACACCCCGTTCGGCCACGCCGGCGAGCGGCTCCTCGACACGGTCGTGCCCGGCGGCTTCCACCACGTGGTGCAGTCGCTCCGGGTCGTGGAGGTGCTGGAGAAGGACGGCCGCGGGCTGAACCTCACCGCCGAGGTGCGCGACGGCATCCTCCGGCACTCGAAGGGGAAGGGGAACGTCCTGCTCCAGGGATCGGGGCAGAAGGCGCTGACCCTCGAGGCGGAGATCGTCCGGATCGCGGACATCGTCGCCTACGTGAACCACGACCTCGACGACGCGTTGCGCGCCGGGCTCTTCCAGGAGGGCGACCTCCCCGCCGACGTCCGGCGGACCCTGGGCGGGAGCCGCTCGGAGCGGTTCGCGACCCTCGTCCACGACGTCATCGGGCACACCGACCTCGACCGCGGCGGGCACGTCGAGATGTCACCGGACGTGCACGCGGCCCTGCTCGCGCTCCGCGACTTCCTCTACGCGCGCGTCTACGAGAACCCGGTGGTCCACGACGAGTTCGTGAAGGCGCAGCGGATCCTGCGGGACCTTCACGGATGGTGCATGGAGGATCCGGCCCGCCTCGCCCGGCGGTTCGCGGTCGTCCCCCGCGAGGGCGAGACCCTCGATCGGGCGGTCACCGACTGGCTCTCGGGGATGACCGACCGCTTCGCGATCGCGACCTGGGAGGAGCTGTTCGTGCCCCGTCCCTGGAACCAGCTGTGACGCTCGCAGGGCCCGAGGCTCCGCTCACGCGTTGAGCGGCGTCACGGAGACCTGAAGGCTTCGGCTCACCGACACGACGCTCCCCTCGGGGACCTCGATGAACCCGTTGGGCGCGAGCAGCCGGGACGCGAAGCAGACGGCCTTCACCTGGCGATGCGGCCGCAGCCGGGGATCGCTCTCCGGCGTCTCGAGGGTGACGCCGTCGAGGGGGCAGGGGACGATGCCCTCGAGGAGCGCGTAGTACAGGGGGCCGTTCCGCCGCGTGGCGGCCATCACCCGCCCGTTCGTGACCACGAAGTCGAGCCGGCTCGGCCGGCCCTCGCCCGCCTCGCGGCTCCACGCCTCGAGCTGGCGCACCGTGCGTGCCAGGGCACGCCCGGCCGTGCGGGCGTCGATGTCGAGATCGTCGAGCGCACCCTCGTCCTTGAGCAGCTTCAGGAAGAGCATGAAGGCGTGCTCGGAGTCGGTGTCGCCCATGATGTTCCGGCGGAGGAAGTCCGGCAGCGCCTCGAGGAGCAGCGGGCGGACCGCCTCGAACCCCTCGACGGTGCCGTCGTGCGCGAACAGCCAGCGGCGGAACCGGAAGGGATGGGTGTTCTCGTCCTTGGCATTGCCGACGGTGGCGCGGCGCGCGTGCGCGACGAGCGCCTCGGAGTCGATCCGGCCGACCAGGTCGGGGAGCGAGAGGAGCGCGGTCGCCCCGGTGGGTCGCTTGCCGAGGAGGACGTTTCCCGCCTGGTAGTGTCCGAAGCCGTAGGCGTCGGGAGGCGTTTCACCGTCCTGCAACGACACGTGCGATCCCAACCGCGCCACCTGGCACCGGAGGAGGTTGGCATCGCTCTGGAGGATCGCGACCAACGCGCCCATGGCGTCCTTTCCTTGCGAGATCCGTGGCGGAGGCAGGCGTCGGAGCGGACCGCCCACGCCTCCAAGAGTAATAACGGCCGAGGGCGTCCGTGACATCCCCGCCCCCAGGTGTCGCCGCCCGGGTGTACGCGCGTTTGACACGCCGGCGAGCCAGCGCCTAGGATGCCGTAACCCAGCGTAACCGCTGGTCCTCCGCCCCATGAGCGAAGACATCGCGGTCGGCATCGATCTCGGAACCAGCTACAGCTGCGTGGCGGTCGTGCAGGAGGATGGCGGCGCGCCCACGGTCCTCCCGAACGAGTGGGGCGAGCGGACCCACGCCTCGGTCGTGTCCTTCCTGGAGGACGGGACCGTCCTGGTCGGGAACGACGCGAAGAAGAACATCATCACCAACGCCGAGAACACCATCTACTCGGCGAAGCGCCTCATCGGCCGCTTCTTCTTCTCCGACGAGGTGAAGAAGGCGCAGGCGGTGATGCCCTACCGGATCCTGGAGGGGCCCAACAACTCGGTCCGCCTCGGGGTGAAGGACAAGGTCTTCGCCGTGCCGGAGATCTCGGCCCTCGTCCTCAAGGAGATGAAGGCGATCGCCGAGACCGCCCTGGGACGCGAGGTGAAGAAGGCGGTCGTCACCTGTCCGGCCTACTTCAACGACAACCAGCGCCAGGCGACCAAGGACGCGGGCAAGATCGCCGGGCTCGAGGTGCTGCGCATCATCAACGAGCCCACCGCCGCGGCGCTCGCCTACGGGTTCGGCAAGGACATCTCGCAGAAGATCTGCGTGTACGACCTGGGCGGCGGCACCTTCGACGTCTCCATCCTGGAGATCGGCAAGGACGTCTTCGAGGTCCTCTCCACCGCGGGCGACACGTACCTGGGCGGCGACGACTTCGACGACCGCATCATGAGCTGGCTGGCGGACGACTTCCTCGCCCGCCACGGCCTCGACCTGCGGCAGAACAAGTTCTGCCTCCAGATGCTGAAGGAGGCGGGTGAGCGGGCGAAGATCGAGGTCGGCCGCGACGGCGCCGCCGAGATCCACGCTCCCGGCATCTGCCAATCGCCCGAGGGCGAGGTGCTGAACCTCCAGGCCCGCCTCACCGCCGATCAGTTCAACCGGATGGTGATGGACCTCGTGCAGCGGACGTTCAAGGTGTGCGACGAGGCGCTCCAGTCGGCGCGACTCACCGCCGGCGACGTCGACGCGGTGATCCTGGTCGGCGGCCCGACGCGCCTGCCCATCATCCGGAACAGCGTCCGCCACTACTTCCAGCGCGACCCCATGACCGGCATCGATCCGGACGAGGTCGTGGCGCAGGGCGCCGCGATCCAGGGCCGCGCGCTGCTCTCGAAGCGCGCCGCGGAGTATGGGCAGGCGAGCTACCTGCTCGACGTCACCCCGCTGACGCTGCGCGTCGGCACCGTGGGCGGGTTCACCGAGCCCATCATCGACAAGAACACGCCCATCCCGATCGAGAAGTCGAAGACGTTCACGACGAGCCGCGACGGCCAGGACCGCGTTCGCATCCGCGTGTACCAGGGCGAGAACAACAAGGCCGAGGGCTGCGAGCTGCTCGGCGAGTTCGAGTTCACCGGGTTCCGGATCGGCTACCGCGGCGAGGTGCAGATCCAGGTCACCTTCGAGATCGACTCCAACGGCATCGTCAACGTCTCCGCCACCGACCTCGAGACCGGCCAGAAGACCTCGACCACCATCAACCTCTCGTCCGGGCTCTCCGAGCGCGACCTGCAGAAGGCGATCGACGACAACGCCGCGGTCGAGCTGGCGCGCGGACCTCGGGCGGCGTGACCCGGAGCGCGAGGGCCATGGACGCTGGGTTTCTCATCGAGGTGGAGACGCTGGCGGCGGTCATCGACCAGCTCGACTACTTCGGCGTGCTCAAGATCCCGCAGACGGCCACGCCGGGGGAGATCAAGGCGGCGTACTACCGCGAGTCCCGCGCGTACCACCCCGACCGCTACGCCACCCTGGAGTCGGCTCAGGTGAAGGAGATGATCGGCCGCATCTACCGGCGCGTGAACGAGGCGTACACCGTCCTCCGCGACGACCGGAAGCGGACGAAGTACCTCGCCGACGTCACCGGCCCGGAGCGGGAGCAGAAGCTGCGCTTCACCGAGGCGGACGAGGCCCAGGTGAAGGAGGCGCAGAAGAAGAAGATCGAGGAGCAGTTCGGCCAGACGCCCAACGGCCGGAAGTTCTACGCCGCGGCGCTCAAGGAGATCGAGGCCGGGCGCTGGGAGGCCGCCGAGCGCGCCCTGAAGAGCGCGCTCATGTACGAGGCCGGCAACGAAAAGTTCAAGGAGCAGCTCGCGTTCGTCCAGGCCGAGTGGGACAAGGTCCGGCCCAAGGGTGACTATCGGATAAAGTAGCCGCCGTGCTCCTGGATCTTCTCGTCCTCGTCGTCCTCGCACTCTTCGCCCTGCACGGGGCGACGGGCGGCGCCCTGAAGCAGGTCGTGCAGCTCCTCGCCGCCGTCATCGGCTGGGTCGCCGCCCGGCACCTGGCCGCGCCGGTGGCGATCGGGCTGGCCCGGTTCGGCGGCTTCGCCCGGCCCTTCGCCGTGGCGCTCCTCTTCTTCGGGACGTTCGCGCTCGTCTCGCTCGTCGGCGCCGCCGTGCTGCGGGCGACCTCGATCTCGACGGTGGTGCGCGGCCCCACCGACCGCGGCGCCGGGGCGGTGCTCGGCGGCGTGAAGGGCGCGCTGGTCGCGTGGGTGCTCCTCTCGGCGCTCGCGCTCGCCGGCGGCGCCTTCGGCCGCCGCGTCGAGGCGATGGGGAGGGGCAGCCAGTACCAGGAGCTCGCCGCGAAGCACAACCTCATCCGGCGCCTCGACCCGGAGCGCGTGCGGGTGCTGGAGCGTGTCCTCGCCGCCGCGCGCGACGCGAAGCAGAAGGGCGAGGAGACCACCGGCGACGCCGCGCAGCTCCTCGCGCACCCGCGCATGAAGGAGCTGGCCGACGCCGGCGGGCAGGTGGACCCGGCGGAGGCGGAGCGGTTGCTGGACGATCCGGTGATCCGGGATCTGGTGGAGAGGATCCGGGAGAGGCAGGGGAGGTAGGGGGCGCGGGTCCGGCCGTCGAAGCGCGTCGGTCCGGTCCGCGGCTCGCCCCTTACGTCCGAGCGACGGCGTTCGCACGTTCTCTCACGATTCGGCGGCGTCCATCACCGCGCCGGAGGGGGGAACGGTGGGAGCGAGGGCGGGGGGGAGAGGTGTCGGCCTGGGGACGGTGGGGGCCGCGCTCGCCGCCTTGCTCGCGTGCGCGGGCGCTGGGAGAGCGGCGCACCCGCAGGCGGGCGTCGGCGAGACCGCCGCGGCCACCCTGCGCGATCGAAACGGCGGGCGCGTGGGAGAAGTGGAGCTGCGCCAAGCGCCGCTCGGGGTGATCGCGCGCGTGCGCCTGGAGGGCGTGCCCGCCGGCGAGCACGGGTTCCACGTTCACGAGGTCGGCTCGTGCGTCCCGCCCTTCGAGTCCGCGGGCGGGCACTACGCGCTCGAGGGCCGCGCGCACGGGATCGAGAACCCGGAGGGCATGCACGCAGGCGATCTCCCGAACGTGCGCGTCCCCCCGTCGGGCCCCCTCGAGATCACGCTGTTCCTCGAGCGCCTGTCGCTGCGCGGCCAGAGCCCGCTCCTCGACGCGGACGGCTCCGCCTTCGTCGTCCACGACAGACCGGACGACTACCGGACCGACCCCACGGGCGAGGCGGGCGGGCGCATCGCGTGCGGGGTGATCGAGCAGCGCTGAGCCTCACCGCTGCCCGGCAGTCGGCACCAGGCCGCCGTGGGGCGCTACCCCGCCGCCTCCAGCGGCCCCCCGACCTT
>JAEZXM010000363.1 GCA_023419875.1 Pseudomonadota bacterium
TGGTCCTTGAGCGTCCGGTACATCTCGTAGTTGCCCGGATACCGCACCACCTTCCCGCCGCCCTCGAAGGCGAGGATCGACGTCGCGACCTTGTCGAGGAACCAGCGGTCGTGCGTGACGAGCAGCACCGAGCCGTCGAAGCCGAGGAGGAGCCGCTCGAGCACGCCCAGCGTCACGAGGTCGAGGTCGTTCGTCGGCTCGTCGAGCACGAGCAGGTTCGCGCCCTCGAGGAACAGCTTCGCGAGGAGGAGCCGGTTCCGCTCGCCACCGGAGAGCGCCTTCACCTGCATCCGCTGCACGTCGGGCGGGAAGAGGAGATCGTCGAGGTAGTCGCGCAGCGCCACCTTCCGGCCGGAGAGCTCGACCCAGTCCTCGCCCTGCGTCCCGGGCGGTGAGCCGCCGGCGTTCTCGTACACGCTCCGCTCGAGCTCGAGCGCGCTCCGCTGCTGGTCGTGGTACGCGATCCGGGTCCGCTTCCCCAGCACGACCTCGCCGCCGTCGACAGGGAGCTCGCCGAGGAGCGCGCGCAGGAACGTCGTCTTTCCCGCACCGTTCGGGCCCACGAGCCCGACGCGCTCCCCGCGACCAAGGGTGAAGTCGACCGCGGCGAGCACGGGCGGGCCGCCGAACCTCTTCGTGATCCCGCGTCCTTCGAGCACCACGTGCGAGAGCCGCGGCGGCGCCGCCACCTGGAACGCCGCCACCTTGGGCCGCGCCGGCCCGCGCTCGGCCATGAGCCGCCGCGCCCGCTCGATGCGCGCCTTGGACTTCGTCCGCCGGGCCTCGACGCCGCGCCGGAGCCAGGCGAGCTCGTCGGCGATCCAGCGGTCGCGCTTGTGCCGTGCGAGCTCGGCCTGCGCCTCGGCCGTGAGCTTCTGCTCGAGGTAGGCCTCGTAGTTGCCCGGGTAGCTCGTCACTCCGGCGCCGGGCGTGATCTCGGCAATCCGGTCGACGAGGTCGTCGAGGAAGTACCGGTCGTGGGTCACGAGCAGGAGCGCGCCCGTGAACCGATCGAGCTCCTCCTCGAGCCAGTCCACCGTGTCGGCGTCGAGGTGGTTCGTGGGCTCGTCGAGGAGCAGCAGGTCCGGGTGCGTGAGGAGCGCCCGCGCGATGGCGACCCGCTTTCGCGCGCCGCCGGAGAGCTCGGCCACGGGGCGTTCCCAGTCCTTCACCCCCAGGCGATCGAGCAGGCGCCGGGCCTCGTGGGCGGTGTCCCAGCCCCCGAGGTGTTCGACGCGGTCGGCGGCGACGGCGAGCTCCGCGAGCAGGCGTTCGTGCGTGGCCTCGTCCTCCGGCTCCGCGGCCAGCCGGGAGGAGAGGAGCGCGTGGGCCTCGAGCGCGGCGCGGAGCGGCGCCCGCGCCACCTCCAGCTCCGAGGCCACGGTTGCGCCCTCCGGGAACACCGGCTCCTGCGGCAGGTACGTGACGAGCGCGCCGCGCCGGAGCTGGACCTCGCCGCGGTCGGGGGCGGAGGCACGCGCCAGCATCCGCATCAGGCTCGACTTGCCCGAGCCGTTCACGCCCACGAGACCGACCCGCTCGCCCTCCTCGATGGTGAGCGTGAGGCCGTCGAAGATCGTGCGGCTGCCGTAAGCGAGGCAGAGGCCGGCCGCGTGGAGGAGGGTCACGCGTTCCTTCTAGACGACGCGGCGCCGGACGCCAACGACCGCCTGGCCGGCGACGGCCCTTTCGAGCCCGGAGGCTGCTCCGCGGCCCCGGGAGCGCCTAGCGTGTGGCTTGCGAGTTCGAGCGAGGAGGGAGAAGCATGCGCGCCGGAAAGAGCTGCGCCGTGGTCCTCGGTTTGGTCGCTGTGCTCGGATGCGACGAGTCGAGGTCGATCTCCGAGCCGAGCGCGCCGCCGGAAGAGCCCGGCTACCAGGTCGAGATCACCGGCGCGACCGTGGACGCGACGGGGAGCGTGACCGCTCGCTACACTCTCACGCAGCGCGGCCGGCCAATCGACGCCGAGGCGGCGGCCGGCCTGCGGCCCACCTGGACGCTCGCCTCCCTGGGCCGGAGCCCGACCTCCGGGATCCCGACGTGGCAGAGCCACCTGTTCGGTGGTCAGACGGTGCCGTCGCTCCCGACGGAGGGTCCGGGTACGCCGGAGGACGCGGTCCTCACCGACGTCCGCCAGCCCGGGTCGGAGACGAACGGAACCGTCCAGGACCTCGGGAACGGCGAGCTCACGTACACGTACACCGGGAAGCTGCCGGAGGGCTTCGACCCCGCGACCACGGTCCGCGTGGGCGTGTGGCTCGCGGGGACGCCGGGCACGCCCGACACGAGCTCGACGTTCGACTTCACGCCGAGTGGGGCCGCGCCGGAGCAGCGCGAGCTGGTCCTCGACCAGAGCTGCAACCTGTGCCACGGCATCGTCCAGGCGCACGGTGGCACGCGGACCACCGTTCCACTCTGCATCACCTGCCACACCGTGCAGCTCGCGGATCCGGACACGGTGGACCCCGCCGCGCTCGTGAACGCGACGACGGACACGAACCCGAATCCGCTCGACCTGGGCCGGATGGTCCATCGGATCCACCGCGGCAAGGAGCTCCGCACGCTGCACGACGCGGAGACGGGAGAGCTCCTCCCGGGCCGCGAGTACTCGGTCATCGGGTTCCGGAGCACCGAGCACGTGTACGGGCGCGTCGTGAACCGGACCGACAACGAGCAGCCGCCGCTGCCCGTGGCCGAGGGCGTCGGCTACCCGCAGGACCTCCGCTCCTGCCAGGCCTGCCACGCGGGCGCGGCGCAGGCCGAGGCCCGGTTCACCGCGGTCTCCCGGCGGACGTGCGCGGGCTGTCACGAGGACGTGTGGTTCCAGGAGGCCGCGATCCCCGAGGACGACCGCGTGCACCGGCTCCACACCGCCGGCCCCCGCGACGACGCGAGCTGCATGAACTGTCACGTGGCCACGCCCGAGCGCCCCACCGTCCCCGCGGACGTCGCCGCCATCCACGCCGCGCCGGGGGAGGGGGAGCGGTTCAGCCCGATCACCGCGGAGATCGTCGAGGTGCGGGACATGCAGGCGGGCCGGACGCCCACGGTGGTGTTCACCCTGAGCGATCGGCTCGGTCCGATCACGTCGCTCACGGCGCCCACCCCCGCGACCGATCCGCAGAGCCCGGTGCCGCGGGCGATCGGTTCCCTGACCATCACGCTCTCCGGGCCGACCGCGCCGGACCTGCTCACGGGGAACTCGCCGTTCACCGGCTCCGTGCCGCTCACCACTGCGGCGGACGAGCAGGGGCGGTTCAGCTTCACCTTCGCGCGGGCGCTGCCCGAGAACGCCGCCGGCACATGGGCGGTGGGCATCGAGGCGCGCCGGAGGGCGAACACGACCCCCACCGACGCGTGGCCCTTCACGGGCGAGGCGATCACCGAGTGGGCGCCGAACCCGGTCGTGTACGTGGACACGGCCGCGGGCGCGTTTCCGGGCGGCAGCCCTGCGCCGCGGCGGACGGTGGTGGACGTCGCGAAGTGCAATTCGTGCCACGGCGTCGTCCGCGCGCACGGCGATCTCCGGAACAACCCGCAGTACTGCGTGATGTGCCACACGCCGGACGCGTCCGACTGGGCTCAGCGGCCGAAGGGCGAGAACGGGAACGTCGCGCTCGACCGGACGTACGACGACATCGAGGAGCGCTCGATCGACTTCAAGGGGATGATCCACCGGATCCACACCGGCGCGAGCACCGGGTCGGCCGACCTGGTCCTCTCCGATCCCCTCGTCTTCTACGGCTTCCGCGGCAGCGTGATCTTCCTCGGCGATGTCGAATTCCCGCGATCGATCGCCCAGTGCACGATCTGCCACACGGAGGGCACCTACCGCGTCGAGTCGGTCCCGGAGAACGCGGCGCCGATGGTGGCCAACGAAACCGCGTCGATCTTCCACCAGGCGTCGCCCGCGCACGTCGCCGCCGAGGCGCGGCGGCTTCCGGTCACGGCCGCCTGCACCGGCTGTCACGACACCGGCGCGGCGCTCGCGCACGCGGAGCGGAACACGATCGACGGCCGGGAGAACTGCGCCGTGTGCCACGGGCAGAACGGGTTCCTGTCGGTGGACGAGGTGCACGGGGTGCGGGCGCAGTAGGGGCGCTCCACCGCTC
>JAEZXM010000043.1 GCA_023419875.1 Pseudomonadota bacterium
GGCGGTGGCGCCGGCGCGAGGCCCGGCAAGGGGGGGGGCGCGAGCGGGCCGGCGACCGCGGCCAGGCCGTCGTCGGCAACCACGGCGAGGTCGTAGCTCCCGATCTCGACCAGATCGCCTTCCCGGAGGCGGCGCCGGCCGGCGATCCGCTCGCCGTTGACCCGGGTCCCGGTGAGGCTCCCCAGGTCCTCGACGAACGCGGCCCCGTTCACGAGCAGAAAACGCGCGTGCCGGCGGGAGACGTCGCGATCGGGCAGGCGGAACCGGTTCCCCTCCGGCGCGCGACCCACGGGGATCTCGTCCGTGGTGAAGGAGAGCACGCTGCGGGTCCCGGCCTCGTCCTCGATGACGAGCTTCATGGCCGCTCACTCGCCCGCGGGTGCCGGGGCTCGGCCCGTCCGGGCGAGCCGGCGCGAGATCTTGGTTCCGTCCCGCTCCGGGAGCACCACGAGCTGATCGACCTCGTACCCGGGCAACGAGAGATCCACCCGGTGCGGCACGTCCACCTTCACGTTCTGCACGCGGAGCGGTGTGGACCCGACCGCCTTGCCGTCGAGCCTCACCTCCGCCCCCGCGGGCACGCTCTCCACGACCAGGGTGGCGAGCGCGCTCTGCAGGGTCGCGTGGACGCGGCGGACGATCTTCCCGGGCTCGGGCTCGAGCGCGATGCTGAACGGCTTGGAGCCCGGCGCTTCGACGAGGATCTCGTGCGGGCGCGAGAGCCAGACGTCGTCCACCACCACCGGGGCCGCGCCGATCCTGGTCCCGTCCAGCGTCACCTCGGCGCCGGGCGGTTCCGAGGTGACGACGAGCACGCCGGGGCGGATCCAGCTCTCGGCCGCGAGGTAGAGCCCGGCCGCGCCGACCAGCGCCACGAGGAGCCCCACCAGGATCGCGGTGGAGAGCCGGACGCCCTGCCGGACGATGGTCCGCGGTCGTCCGCCCTGCCGCGACGGCCGGGACGGCTCGGTGGTCGGGAGCTCCGCAGACGTGGACGCGAGCGGCTCGCGCCCCCCCGGGTGGCCCCCCGCGTCCGGGTCCGACGGCGTCGAGAAGCGCTCGTAGTCCCCCCCCTCCTGCCGGTCGGCCAGGTTGGCGAGGACCTTCATGATCAGCGGATCGTGCGCCCGGGCGGTCCGCTGCCTGGCGATCTTCTCCGCGAAGACCGCCTTCATCTGCGTGCCGAGCAGGTCCTGGACCGACGAGATCGCGGTGGGGAAGAGCGCGTCCACGAGCGCGTCGGCGAAGGAGCGCGCGTCGCCGAAACGGTTCTCGGGGTCGTAGGCGAGCGCCCGGGCGAGGATGGCGTCGAGGTCCTTCGGCAAGCGCGGGTCGATGGAGGTGGGCGGCACCACCTTTGCCTTGCGGGACGTGACGAGGGAGTCCACGTCGGTGGCGCGAGGGAAGGGCTTCTGCTTCGTGAGCAGCTCGTAGAGGACGATCCCCGCCGCGAACAGGTCGACCCGGTGGTCCCAGCGATGCTCGATGGAGGCCTGCTCGGGCGCGACGTACCCGAGCTTCCCCATCAGCATGCCCTCCTTGTAGTTGGAGAGCCCGGTGGCGGCGCGCGCGATCCCGAAGTCGAGCAGCTTGATCTCGCCCTCCCAGGAGATGAGCGCGTTGTCCGGCGAGACGTCGCAATGGACGATCTCCAGCGGCCGGCCCTGCCCGTCCGTCTTGCGATGGGCGTAGTCGAGGCCGGTGAGGAGCTGGAGCACGATGAAGATCGCCTGCTCCGGCGAGAGCTGCTGGCCGGCGCGCGCAAAGGTCTGCATCATCTCCTTCATGGAGACGCCGTTCACGAGCTCCATGGAGATGAAGTAGGTGCCGTCGATCCGGCCGCACTCGTAGACCTGGGCGATGTTGGAGTGGGTGAGCTGGACCGTCAGCTTCGCCTCGTTCACCAGCATCTTGATGAAGCCCTCGTCCCGCGCGCGCGCGGCGAGGATCCGCATCACCACCAGTTCCTTCTCGAACCCGCCGGCGCCCGGGACCCGGGCGCGGTAGATCTCCGCCATCCCCCCCACGGCGAGCCGCTGCAACAGGTAGAACTTGCCGAACAGATGCGGCTTGAAGTCGGACGAGGATGGTGCGGTCGCCGCCTCGGACACCGCGGGATCTTAGCCCGGCCTCGATGGAGGCCACAAGCGGCCGCCCGGCCGCCGCGGCGCTCAATGGCCCGCCGCTGCGACCTCCAGAGCCTCTCCGAGCCGGTGCCGCAAGAGTTCGCGGGCGCGGTGGACGCGCACCTTGAGCGCGCTCACCCCCACCCCGGTCAGTTCCGACATCTCTTCATAGGACAGGCCTTCCAGGTGGAAGAGGACGAAGGCCTGCCGGCAGCCCTTGGGGAGCAGCGCCAGCGCCGCGGCGAGCGCCTCCATCGACTGGCGCGCGCCGACCTCGCGCTCGGGGTCCCAGGCCGTCCAGAGCTCCTCGCCGGAGAGGCCCGACGGCCGCTCCCCGCGGCTCCCGGCGCGGAGGAAGTCGCGGCACCCGTTGGCGGCGATGCTGTACAGCCAGTGGCGGAAGCTCCCCTGGCCGCGGAAGGTGTCGAGTCGCGAGAACGCCCGCGCGAACGTCTCCTGACAGAGATCCTCGCCCAGCCGCCCGTCGCGGAGGAGCCGGCTGCAGAGCAATCGGAGGCCGCTCGTGTGGCGACGCACCACCTCCGTGAATGCCTCGGGGTGGCCGGCGCACGCGCGGGCCACGGCGGAGCGGTCCGCGACCTCCGCCGCGCCGGGATCGAGGGGGACGCCGCCGCGCGACGGCGCCGGGTCGGCGGCAGAGCTTTCGAGCGGCCGGGCCATCCGCGCACCCTCCGGCTCGTCAGAGGTTCGGAAGCGTACTGCGGCGTACGGAGATGGGGGCGAGGTTCGACGGGCCGGGCGCGATCCCGCCCCGAAAGACCGCCGCGCACACCTTGCAGGTGCGAGGGGAATCCCGTGCACGCCGCCGGTAGGCAGATCTCGGCTTCCTCCTGGACGCGGGTACACTCCGCCCGTGCCCACCGATCTCCAGCGCCGCAACGCCCGCGCCCGGGCACGCCTCCAGGCCGCGCTCCGCGCGGCGCTCGCCGGGATGGGATACGAGGAGGTCGAGACCCCGGTGCTCGTGCCTGCTCCGGGCATGGAACCGCACATCGACGCGTTCCGCGCGCCGTTCCGGCCCGAGGGCGGCGGGCCCGAGCGGCCGCTCTGGCTCCACTCGAGCCCCGAGTACGCGATGAAGCGGCTGCTCGCGGACGGGCTCGAGCGCATCTTCCAGCTCGCGCGCGTGTTCCGGAACGGCGAGCTCTCCCGCACCCACAACCCCGAGTTCACGATGCTCGAGCTGTACCGGGCGGGCACGGACTACCGGGGAATCATGGCGGACACGGAGCGGGCGCTCGAGGCGGCGGCCCGGGCGCTCTCTCCGGACGGCGCAGCGCGGGCCTCGCGACGCGGGCAGGTGCTCGATCTGACCCCCCAGGGCGTCCCGGGCGAGGAGGCGGCTTCGCCGCGGTGGATCGATCTCACGCCGCCCTTCGAGACGCTCACGGTCGAGGAGGCCTTCCAGCGGCACGCCGGGGTCGACCTCGGCGCGTGCGGCGGGAACGGCGACCGGCTCGCCGCGGCGGCGCGGGCGGCCGGCCACGACCCGGGCCCGCCGGGCGAGGGCTACGACGACGTCTTCTTCCGGGTGATGCTCGATGCCGTGGAGCCGAAGCTCGGGCTCGCGCGGCCGACCTGGCTCGTGGACTGGCCGGCGCGGATGGCGGCGCTCGCGCGGGTGAAGCCGGAGGACCCGCGCTGGGCGGAGCGGTTCGAGCTCTACGCCGGCGGACTCGAGCTCGCGAACGGGTGGAGCGAGCTCACCGACGCCGCCGAGCAGCGGGCGCGGCTCGTGGACGAGCAGGCGGTCCGGGCGAGGCTCGGACGCCCGGTGTACCCGCTCGACGAGGAGTTCCTCGCCGCGGTAGGCCGGATGCCGCCGTCCGGCGGCGTCGCCGTCGGGCTCGACCGCGTGCTCATGCTGCTCGTCGGGGCGGAGTCGATCGAGGACGTGCTGCTCTTCCCGGGGAGCGGGTTCCTGACGTGAACCTCCGTGCGCCCGCCGGTCTCCTCGGCGCCGCGCGAACGCGCACTCGTCATCGCCGGCGACCAAAGCCCCTCCGGAATCTACGATCCGTCGGTCGTCGTCTCGGGCGCGCGGGCGTGGACGAGCCAGTCCTCGATCGTCGGCGGCATCCGCGGATTGTTACGCCGAGGCGGTTCACGGCGCGGGAAACGCCGCGTCGTGCTTCGCCCTCGCGAGCAGATCCTCGACGCCGAGCCGCCGGGCCCAGCCATCCAGGTAGCCGGAATCGAGCCCGGTCCTCCCATGGCGGAGCACCTCGACGACGTCCTGCCACTGGCGCTCCGAACCACCCTCCCGATACCAGAGCAGCTTCCGGAGCACAGAGTCCTCCGGGCTCTTCACGAAGAGGCGCTGCCCGGGGCGGACCTCGACCGCCCTCCGGCGCCCGAACTCGGAAGCATCGAACGCTCCCCCGCGAAGCACGAAGAGGTCGATCTTCGTGAGCAGCGGCTGAAAGAAGACGTTCCAGGAGCTGCGCTCTTCCGCGGCGCGCCGGAGCGCCTCCTCGTCCACGTCGAAATCCGGACCGAGCGCGGCGGCGAGCTCGGTCACCTTGGACGCGGCGAGATCGACGACCAGATCGACGTCGTTGGTCGAGCGAGGCTCGCCATGCAGCGAGGAGGCGAGCGAACCTCCGAGAAAGTAGCCGATCCCCACCCGCTCGAGCGCGGCGGCCACGCGAAGGGTGACGTCGATGACGTCCACGCGAAGCTCAGGGGACGTCCGACGGGACCGATCCGAAGAGCCGCTCCGCTGCGGCCCTGCCGTAGAGCCGCGCCGCGAGCCGGCAGCGGATCTCCACCTCGTCCGCGTCCGGGTGACGGAGCCGGATCCCCGCCTCTGCGAGGCAGCGCACGCCCTGGCTCAGCCCGGCGGCGATGGCCAGGCGCTCGGCTGGGGAGAGCGCCTGGAGCCGCGCCTCGTACCGGGCCCGCGCCTGGGGGCTGGTGTCGGAGGACATCGCGAAGACCATAGTCCGGGCATCGGACGCCCGGCAACGTCCACCCGCGCCGGAAACGGCTACTTCCCCTCCACCGGCTCCGGCATCCCCTCCACCACCACCGGATCGCTCTGCTCCTGGAGGTGCGGCGCGGCGGCGATGCCCATGTCGAGGTCGATGTAGTGCCCCGACCGCCGGGCCTTGGTCTCGAGGTAGAAGCGGTTGTGCTCGTTGGGCGGGATGACGTGGGGGATGCGCCCGACCACCTTCACGCCGTGCTGGGTGAGCTGGCGGATCTTCTCGGGGTTGTTGGTGATGAGCCGGACGGACCGGAGGTGGAGGCTGTAGAGCATGTGGGCGGCGACGGCGTAGTCGCGCTCGTCGTCACGGAAGCCGAGCGCGAGGTTGGCCTCGACGGTGTCGAGCCCCTGCTCCTGGAGGGCGTAGGCGCGGATCTTGTTGATGAGCCCGATCCCACGCCCCTCCTGCCGCAGGTAGAGGAGCACGCCCCGCTTCTCCCGCCGGATGGCGGCGAGCCCCTCGGTGAGCTGGTCGCGGCAGTCGCAGCGGAGCGATCCCATCACGTCGCCGGTCAGGCACTCGGAGTGGAGCCGAACCGGGACCTCGTCGCCGTCCACCACGTCCCCGTGCACGATCGCGACGTGCTCCTTGCCGTCGCGGTTGTTCCAGAAGGCGACGATCCGGAACGGACCGAAGCGTGTCGGCAGCTCCGCCACCGCCACCACGCGCACGCAGACCTTGGAGGGCCCGAAGCCCTCGCACTCGTGGTCCTGGTCCCGCCGCACCAGCTCGGCGAGGGCGTCCTTCGTGCCGACCGTCATTTCGCCTCCGTTCCGAGGATCCGCCGCGCCAGGGCGCGGCCGGAGAGCCAGGCGCCTTCGACGCCGCCGCCCCGGCCGAACCGATCGCCGCACAGGCCCAGGCGCCCGCCACCGCGCAGCCCGAGCAGCATCGGCCCGGCGAGCTCGTTCGCGAGCCCGTTCCGCGCGAAGTCCCAGCGGTGCGCGTCCGCGATCCGCGGCGCGGCGGCCCAGGGCCCCAGGACGCGCGCCGCCTCCTCCAGCAGGGCGCGCGCCCACCCGGGATCCTCGGCGTGCGCCCGCGACCACACGGCGCTCGCCTGGTAGACGATCGCCGGGCCCGGCATCCGCCGCTTGCTCGACTCGTTGGCCGCAAGCTGGAGGACCTGCGACTCCTCCGGCAGGCAGAGCTGCCAGTCCGGCACCGGAACGTCCTTCGGGTAGAGCGCGAGGACGGTGAGGCACGGCTCCGAGCGAGAGAGCGCGAGCACCGCGCGGGCGGCGCGCACCTCCGGCTCGTCCTCCGCCGTGGCGAGCAGCACGTCCATCTGCTCGGCGGCCATCGCCAGCACCACGGTCTCGCCCTCGAGCGCCTTGCCGTTGTCGAACCGGACGGCGAGTCCGCCGCCGTGCGGCTCGAGCCGCACCGCGTTCGCCCCGAGCCAGAGGTCGAGCCCGCGCGCGAGGTGCTTCGGGAACGCGGACACGCCCTCGGACCAGGCGATCCGAGTCTCCTGGGGCGAGAGGGCCGCCGGCTGGCAGGGCCGTCCGGTGCCGAGCACGTGGCCGGGCCAGCCGGGCAGGGCGCTCGCCTCCACCGCGCGCAGCTCGGCGAGGAACTCCCGGTCCCGGCCGTGGAGGAACGTGACCCCGAAGTCCATGGGGTGGCCCTCCACCCGCCGCGTCGCGCAGCGACCGCCCACGCCGCGGGCGCGGTCGAGGACGGGAGGGCTCCGTCCCGCCGCGGCCAGCGTGCGGGCGCAGGCGAGGCCGGACACGCCGGCGCCCACGACGAGCACCGGGACGCGCGACTGTTCGGGCATGACGGGCATTCTATCCTCGGCGCAGACGGCGGCGCACGGTTGGCACAGATGCGTCGCTCAGCCGCGACCCCATTGGATGGCGGAGGCGCGAGAAGGTTTCCGGGCGCGAGGAGAGGTTGGGTGGACCGTGGGAGCTACTGCGGGATCGCCACCACCACCGCGGTGGAGTTGTGCCAGGGGTCGAGCCTCCCGCGGAAGCGGGCGATCTCGCCGTAGGTGAGGAATCCGGCGATGGGCACGCCGGGGAACACCTCGCGGACGGCGGCCACCTCGCGATCGAAGCTCTGGCCGAGGGCCATGCCGCGGCTGCCGCAGTCGAAGAGCAGCACCGCCGCAGGCATGGCGCCGTCGAGGTTCTTGCGGGCGGACGTCGCCGCCTTGCCGGCGGCCTCGATCAGCGCCCTGGGGTCGGCGTGCAGGATGGTCACCGTCGAACCCTCGGCGAGCTCGGCCGTGCAGACCAGGCCGCCCTTCTCGGTCACGAAGCCCGCGACCCGGACCGATCGGATCTCGTCGAGGAAGTACACGCCGAGCGGGTTGGTGATGAGGTATCGCCCCACCGCCTCGGGCGTGAGCTGGACGTCGTGGTCCTTGGCGTGGCGCTGGTAGGCCTCGAACGCCGGACGACCGTCGAGCTCGTCGATCACGTTCCCGGTCATCTTGGTGACCGTCATCTTGAGCGCGACCGACATCTTCGGAGTCGGGGGGAGGAGGCCGTGGTCGATCCCCACGCCCCACCGCGTGGGGCCGAAGACGTGCATGGCCACGCCTGCGTCGGCGGTGGCCAGCTTCTTCATGCCCACCTGCGCGCGGGGAAGGCCCAGGTCCACCCCGGCGGCCCCGCCCACGACCTGCTGGAACGGGCGCGTCTCGAGCATCACCTGCTTGATCGCCCGCTCGCAGGTGTCGGCCAGACCGTCGAGCAGGACCACGCTCGTGGAGTGCGGCCAGCCGTGGCGGCGGGCCTCGGCCGCCACGTCCTCGAACCCGCTGCAGAGCTGGCGGGCCGTGTCGGCGTAGCCGTTGCGCAGCCCCGTGCCGTGGGCGAGCCGGTGCACGGATCTCGGCGCATGGACGAGCAGCACGGAGACGGCGCCGTGCGCGAAGCCCTTCTCGGTCAGCTCACCCGCGCTGGTCGCGCCGAGGAGCTCGGCGCACCCGGAGACCTCCGCAACCTGGGCGAGGGTGGAGGCGAGGTCGTGCTTCGGGGAGGCGAAGACGAAGCCGTACGTGGGAGCATGCCCTTCGAGCGCGTGTTTCGCCTCGCGGGCGGCCTCGGCCCCCGCGCTCTCCGTCCGGCCGCTGCGGGAGAGCCCGCTTCCCGCCCGCGTGATGCCGTCCATGATCGGTCTTGCCCCCGCCCCCGCGTCGTTCGACATGAATATGCTCCGCCGAGAGATTGCACCACGCGGCAGGTGCGCGAGGCAACAGCCGAGGGAGGGAACGAGGCACACCCCATTCGCACACACGCGAGGGGCGGCACCCCGCACCCGGAACCCCTGACACCACGCGGCCCGCGACGCCACCGAGGGCATCGCGGGCCGCGCTCTCTGCACCTGCGGCGGGGAGGAGGACCCCGGGCGCAGGTCACGGGTCCTGCCGGACGGTCACCAGACGTAGACACCCGAGTACTGATTGGTGCCGGCGGTGATGGTGAAGTACGTGTAGCCGTCCGTGTGCTTCGGGAGCGGGAACGGCCCCGCTCCGCAGGTCGGGGTGGCGGTCCCGTTGTTGACCTTCACGGTGCGCCCGTCGAAGTTGTAGCAGCCCCAGCCATTGATGGTCTGGTTGGTCCGGTAGCACACCGCGCCGAGCGTGTTGAAGTTGTTGGTGTTGCCCTGGAACGTGATCGCGTTCGCGCACGGCGCGTCGCCGACCGGCGCCGTGTTGAACGTGGCGGTGACGGCGCGGGCCTGGGACATCGTGACCACGCAGCCCGCGGAGCCGGAGCAGGCACCGCCCCAGCTCGCGAAGGTGGAGCCGGAGGCCGGGGTCGCGGTCAGGGTGACCGACGTCCCGCTGTTGAAGCTGGCGGAGCAGGTCGCGCCGCAGCTCACGCCCGCCGGAGACGAGGAGACCGTGCCGCTGCCCGTGCCCGACTTGGTCACGGTGAGCGCGTAGGTCTGGACGGGGGAGGTGTCGAACGTCGCGGTGACCTCGCGGGCCGCCGTCATCGTCACGACGCAGCTCGCGGTCCCGGTGCAGAGGCCCGACCAGCCGGCGAAGATCGAGCCGGACGCGGGCGTGGCGGTCAGGGTGACCGACGTCCCGCTCTCGAAGCTGGCGGTGCAGGTCGAGCCGCAATTGACGCCGGTCGGCGCCGAAACGACCGTGCCGCTGCCGGTGCCGGCCTTGAGCACGGTGAGCGCGTAGGTCGTGACCGGGGTCGTGTTGAACGTCGCGGTGACGGCGCGGGCCTGGGACATCGTGACCACGCAGCTCGCGGAGCCGGTGCAGGCGCCGCTCCAGCTGGCGAACGACGAGCCCGCCGCGGGCGTGGCGGTCAGCGTGACCGACGTGCCGGAGACGAAGCTGGCCGAGCAGGTGGCGCCGCAGTTCACGCCCGAGGGCGTCGAGGCGACGGTGCCGCTCCCGGTGCCGGCCTTGGTGACGGTGAGGGCGTAGGTCGGGTCCTGCGTGCCGCCGGGCTCGTTGCCGAAGACCTTCACGCCGTTGTCGTAGAGCGGGATGTCCGCGACCTTGACCGGCGTCGAGCCGGGCGTGAGCGACACGCCCTTGTACGACGGGTCATTGGAGTTGTCCCAGGCATAGTTGGCCGTCTCGATCCGGAACTGGACCTCCTTGCGCCAGTGCTGCTGGCCGCCGGGGTAGATCTTGGTCCCGACGCAGCTGATGGGCAGGTAGTAGAGGTTCCCGGAGACCGGGACCGCGGTCGGCACGGTCGGGCTGCACTGGTTGTGATTGAAGCGCACCGAGATCGAGGAGGCGGGCGCGCCGTTGTCGAGCGTGAAGTAGTACCGGAACGAGAGCTTGTCGCCCATGCGGGCGGGCCACGCCGACTTGTTGACGACGAAGGCCTTGATCTCGATGAAGTTCGTGCCCGAGGCGTTGACCGAAGCCTGGATGTACATCTCGTCGTCGTCGCGCGGCTCGGCGGCGGGAACCCACTGAGCGGTGGTGCCGCCGTGGAGGTCGAACAGCCGGACGAGGGCGCCGGTGAAGCCGGCGTTGTAGTCGGTCGCGACCTCGTTCATCACGTAGTCGGTCCGCGAGTCGGTGTAGGCATCGTTGGGGGAGGGCGGGCCGCCCACGAGGGCGCCGTAGAGCACGTGGCGGCTCTCGACGGGTTCGCCGAGGCTGTCGAGCCAGGTGCCGTGCGAGCCGCGGTGGTGCGGCTTGGTGGGCGGGGCGACGCCGAAGCCGACCACGAAGCTCTTGTTCCGGGGGTTCTTCCCGAGCGCGTAGTCGATCTGGTTCTTCGCGAAGTTCTGGTAGCGCGACTTGAGGGTCGCGTCCGTGATCGAGTCCGCGTAGACGAGGGCCGCGAAGGCGGTGTTGGCGGCGTAGCGGAGCGAGCCCCACTGGTCGAGCACTGCCTGGCCGCCCGGACTGTAGGCGACCTTGGTGCCGTCGGCGCCGAGCGCGGTGCCGCCGACCGTCCACCAGTTGAGCCAGCGCTGCGCGTCCTCGTGGTAGCCCTGCTTGCCGGTGAGCTTCGCGAGGAGGACGTACGCACCGTAGGACTTGTCGTCCCAGGCGATCGTCCACTTGTACGACTTGACGGTGCCGCCCTGGCCCTGGACGCTCAGGTTCGCGTAGAGGCTCTCGGCCTTGGAGAGGTAGCTCGCGTCGTTGGTGGCGCGGTACAGCCAGATGGCGCCCCAGACCAGCTCGTCGTTGTAGCCGCTCCAGGAGTTGTAGAAGGAGCCAACGCCCGGGAAGCAGTCGCTGTACTTGCCGCGGTAGGTGTCGGCGAACGTGTAGAGCTGCTTCGCGTGGGTGAGGAGGGTCGCGGCGTAGGTCGGGTTGGTGGGCTTGAAGGCGATGGAGGCCGCCGCCAGGGCCGCCGCGGTCTCACCGGCCACGTCGGAGCCGGGGCAGCTCGCGGTCACCTTGGCCGAAGGCCGCGCCATCTGCATCACCTCGGGCGCGCCCCACCAGGCGTGGTCGGCGTTGCCGTCGCCGACCTGGATGTAGAGCTCGTTCTCGGCGGTGTGGGCCTTGATGAAGTAGTCGGTCGCCCACTTGATGTTGTCGAGCGCCTCGTCGAGCTGGCCGGCCTTCACGTACGCGTCGCGGTAGTCGACGACGCCCCAGGCCAGCATGGTCGCCGAGAACGCCATCGGCAGGCCGAACTTCACGTGATCGCCGGCGTCGTACCAGCCTCCGGTGAGATCCTTGCCGACGTCGGCGCCGTCGGTCATGCCCGAGTTGCCGCGCCACTCCACGCGATTGTTCGCGGGCAGCGCGCCGGACCGCTGGCACTCGTAGAAGTAGAGGGACTTCTGGAGGGCTTCACCGTAGTTGAACGTCTGCGCGCCGGCCGTCTTCGGGGCCAGGCATGCCGCGACCACGGCCGCGAGCGCGAGGAGACGCGTCGAGGATGTGACCGTTCGCTTGTCCATGGGATCTCCGCTTCCTTCCGCGCCACACGAGCGCGGACACGGGTGATGGATCACGGGTGCTGCGTGTGAAAAGCCGCCGACGAATTGGTATGGCTCACGCTATGCCCGCGGGTGCGGAGGTGTCAACTCAGGTCGGGTCTCGTCGTCGAGAATGCGCGGATTCCGCTGGGATTACAGCAGGGAAGCGCCCGCCTGTACCGGGTCCGCGGCGCAAACGTTTGTGACGTGCCTATTACTTTAAGTGAATGGTGTCAGTGTCGGCGCAATCGATTGTGCGGTCGCGCAAACGTGTTGTGGGGCTGCGTCCCCCGGGCGCTGGACACCGGTCCGCCGTGGAGGTGAAACGTCTCCTCTGTGCGCTTCGGGAGGGGCGTTGATCCAAAAGCGCGCATCGCGGTACTTCATCCCACCCCATGGCCCTGCTCGACGAGCTGCTCGAGGCGAACCGGCGTGCGTTCCCGCGCGAGGGAGATGCCGGCACCTTCGTCGCGAACCGACACCTCTGCATCGTGACCTGCGTCGATCCGCGCCTGACGCGGTTCTTCCCCGCGGCGCTGGGAGTGGAGCGCGGACACGCCGTGGTCCTGCGCGTCCCCGGCGCGCACCTGCCGCAGGGCTCCGAGGGGCTGCGGGCGCTCGGCGCCACCATCTACGTGAATGACTGCCGGGAGGTGCTGGTCATGCCGCACACGGACTGCGGCGTGGCCCGCGTGCGGGGCGAGGAGCTGGCCCGCGCCATGCGCGCCCGAGGCGTCGCCGCCGCCCACGTGCCGTCCGACCCGGGCGCCTTCTTCGGGCTCGTCCCCGACGTGCGGCAGGCGGCGCTCGAGACCGCCCGGGCCATCCGCGCCGCGCCCTTCCTCCCGCCGGGCCTGCCCGTGCACGTCGCCGAGATCGACGTCCGCACGGGCCTGCTGGAGCTGCTCGAGCGCGGGTAGCGGAGACGATTCCCCGATCGCGGCGGAGGTCGTGCGACGATGCCGCCCGGGAGGCATCGTGCGCCACGACGTCTACGCCTACGGGATGGTTTCGAAGAGCACCCTCTACAAGCTGGATGGGAAGTTCCCCGGGCCGGACGGCTACTGCGAGTTCGCCGAGGCCCTCCCGATGATCGGCGGAGAGGCCGCGAACTCCTCGCTCGTGCTCGCCCGGCTCGGCGTCTCGGTCCGGCTGGACGGGAACTGGCTCGGTACGCTCAACGGCGGCGAGGCGCCGCTCGCGATCCTGCGCGAGCGCGGGATCGACGCCTCGAGGCTCCTCGTCAGGCCCGACTACCGCGGCGTCGAGGAGGTGGTCTTCGCCGGCGCCGACGCGCGGACCATCTTCGGGACCTACGTGAAGCTCTTCGCGGGCGGGACCCAGTGGAACGCGCCGCAGGAGGAGGATGTCCGGGAGGCGCGGGTGGTGAGCCTCGACGCCTTCTTCCGGGAGGAGTCCCTGGCCGCCGCACGCCTCGCGCGCACGCACGGGAAGCCGTACGTCACCATCGACTGCAAGTACGATGACGAGATCGCCGTCCAGGCCGACGTGAACGTCGTCTCCGGCGAGTTCCGGCAGAACGCCTACGCGGGCCGCGACGTGGAGGAGCTCTTCGCCCGCTACCACGAGACCGCGCGGGGGCTGGTCGTCTTCACCCAGGGCGGAGGGGACGTCCTCTACGCACGCCGGGGCGGGCCGGTGCGGCGTTTTCCGCCGTACCGGATCGATCCCGTGGACACCGCCGGCGCGGGCGACTCGTTCCGGGCGGGCATGGTCTACGCCGTGCTCCGGGGCTGGAGCGACGAGGCGGCGATCCAGTTCTCCGCCGCGCTCGCCGCCCACGTGTGCGGGACCTTCCCCGGCGTCCTCCGATCCCCGACGCTCGACGAGCTGCGCGCCTGGGCACGCGAGCTGGGGCGGCCGCTGCCGGAAGGTTAGGCGGTCGTGAGCGGATGGCGCGGCTCCGCACGCTCTCCGCCGGCCCGCTCGATCCACTCCACGGCGCGGGCGACGCCGTCCTCGGCGCGCATCGCCGCGCCGAGCGCCGCGGCCCGGGCCCGCATCGGCTCCGACGCGACCGCCTCCCGGATCCGGGTGGCGAGCGCCGCGGGCGTGGCGCGCCGGCGCGGCAGCGGCTTCGGGGCCACGCCGCGCGCGTGCAGCACCTGGGCCCAGAAGAACTGATCGACGACATGGGGCACGACGACCGAGGGGAGGCCCGCGCGAAGCACGGCCTGCGTCGTGCCGGCGCCGCCGTGGTGCACGACGGCGGCGCAGCGGTGGAGGAGCGCGATGTGCGGGACGTGACCGAGCACGTACACGCCTTCCGCCGCCCGGCCCTGCGCGACGTGCGTCGGCGCCTGGAGCAGGGCGCGGATCCGCGCTCGCTCGGTGGCGGAGCGGAGGAGCTCGATCGCGCCGCGGCAGAGATCGGGCTGCTCCATCATGCTCCCGAAGGTGAGCAGGACGGGCGGGGGCCCGCACGCGAGGAAGGCCTCGAGCTCAGGCGCGGGCGTCCATGGCTCGGCCTCGGCGGGGAGCTCGAGGAAGCCGACCACCGGCGCCTTCTCCGGCCAGTCGCGCGGCTGCGGGAAGAGGGTCGGCGACACGGCCGTGAGGAGCGCGGCCACCCGCCGGATCCCGTCCCGGTGGACGCGGCGGAGGAGCGGTACGCCCGCGCGCGCGCGGAGCGCGTTGGCCCGAGCGAGGAAGGCCTCGTCGGCGATCCGCTCCACGAGCCGCCACGTGAGCCGGTTGAGCGGGCCGAGGTCGGGCGCCCCGGGGGGCGGCGCGGTGCGGGTGGGGAACATGGGCGCGGTGGCGACGGAGAAGAACGGCAGGCCGGCCTGGTCCGCGGCGGCGCCGAGCGGGTGGCACGCGAAGTGGGCGACGAGGACGTCGGAGCGCGCCGCGAGCCGCTGCGCGGCGGACCACATCGGCTCGACGACGGGATCGAAGTACCGCTCGATCACCCACCGGAACTGGCGCATGGGGGGCGCCGAGAGCACCGCCTCCGGCGGGCCGTCTCCTCCTGCGCGCAGCGTGCGGAGGTCATCCACACCGACGGCCTCCGCGCGGATTCGGCACCTCGCCGCCAGGTCGGAGTAGTCGCGGCCCTCGATGCTCGTGTACGCGAGGTCGACCTCGTGCCCCCGGGCGGCGAGCCCGCGACCGAGCGCGAAGAACGGCCGGAGGTCGCCCTCGGAGCCCCAGGTCTGGATGCCGATCCGCATCCGAGGATCCTAGCCGGATCTCCCGCCCGGGTGCGCTCCAGGTGAGCGCTTGTGTTCGGGCGCCGGACGCGTTCGTTTCGCGGGCCAGGAGGAGCACCATGGCACGTGCGAAGGAACTCAAGGTCCGCATCGAGAATCGGCCCGGGGCGCTGGGCGAGCTGGCCTCGGCCCTGGCCGAACGGAAGGTGAACATCCGCGGGGTGAACGCCTGGGTCGAGGGCGGGGAGGGCGTGATCCGGCTGGTGGTGGACCTCCTGCCCGCGGCGCGGAGGGTGCTCGCCGGCCGCGGGCTGCGGGTGGAGGAGGCGGAGGTCCTCGAGCTGGAGCTCCCGGACAAGGTGGGCGCGCTCGCCAAGGTCACCGGCGCGCTCGGGACGGCCGGCGTGGACATCACCCACGTGTTCGTGGGGACGGGAGGGGCCAGGAAGGCGACCGTCTTCCTGGGCGTGTCCGACCTCAAGAAGGCCTCGGCCGCAGCGGCGCGGGCCCTGCGCTGACCGGACGCGGGGGCCCGGCCTCGCGCGTCGGCCGGGAGATCGCGAACGGTCGCCGGTCGTGTAGGCTGCGGGCGCGCGCCGCCGGCCCCGCATGACCGAGACCTCCGTTCGCCCGACCCCCGCGAAGAACCCGCACCCGCCGGGCAGCGGCCGCCACGCCGCCGTGGTGGCGGCGGGCATCTTTCTCTCCCGCATCGCGGGCCTCGTTCGCCAGCGCGTCTTCGCGTACTACCTCGGGAGCGGCGCGGTCGCCGGCGTCTTCAACGCCGCGCTGCGCATTCCGAACCTCCTCCAGAACCTGCTCGGCGAGGGCGTGCTCTCGAGCTCGTTCATCCCGGTCTACGCGAACCTGCGCGCGCGCGGCGAGGAGGACGAGGCCGATCGCCTGGCCGGGGCCGCGGCCGGGCTCCTCGCCGCCGCCACCGCGGTGCTGGTGCTCGGCGGCATGTTCGCGACGCCCGCCATCGTCCGGGTGATCACCCCCGGGCTCACCGGCGAGGACCACGCGCTCGCCATCCGGTTGGTGCGGATCCTCTTCCCCGCGCTCGGCACGCTCGTCCTCTCCGCCTGGTGCCTCGGGGTCCTGAACAGCCATCGGCGCTTCTTCCTCTCCTACGCCGCCCCGGTGGTGTTGAACGGCGTCGTCGTGGTGGCGCTCGTCGCGGCGGGCCTCGCGACGCGCGGGGAGGGCGAGCGGCTGGTGCGCGAGACGCGCATCGCGGGGTGGGTGGCCTGGGGCTACGTCGCGGGCGCCGCCGCCCAGCTCGCCGTCCAGCTGCCGGCGACGCTCCGCCTCCTGGGCCGCCGCTTCCGGCCCTCGCTCGACACGGCGGGCGCCGCGATCCGGACCGTGCTCCACAATTTCTTCCCGGCGCTGGTCGGCCGCGGCGTGGTCCAGCTCTCCGCGTTCGTGGACATCGTGTTCGCGTCGTACGTGGGCACGCGCGGGCTCGCGGTGCTGGGATACCAGCAGACGCTCTACCTCCTCCCCATCAGCCTCTTCGGCATGGCGATCTCCGCGAGCGAGCTCCCGGCGATGAGCTCCGCCGTGGGCAGCGCCGAGGCGGTGGCGGCGGAGCTGCGGGGGCGGCTCGAGGGCGGGCTCCGGCGGCTCGCGTTCTTCGTCGTCCCCTCGGCCGCCGCGTTCCTCCTGCTGGGCGACGTGGTCGCGGGCGCGCTCTTCCAGACGGGCCAGCAGCGCGCCGCCGACACGCGGTACCTCTGGCTCGTGCTCATGGGATCGACGATCGGCCTCCTCCCCGCGACCATGGGCCGGCTCTACGCCTCGGCGTTCTACGCGCTCAAGGACGCGCGGACGCCGCTCCGGTTCGCGATCGTGCGGCTGGCGCTCGGGGCGGCGCTGGCGTGGTGGTCGGTCGTTTGGATGCCCGACCTCCTCGGCGTCCCGCAGGAGATGGGCCTCGTCGGCATCACCACCGCGAGCGGCCTCGCAGCGTGGCTCGAGTACGCGCTCTTGCGCCGCGCGCTGGAGCGGAGGATCGGCAGGACGGGCCTACGCGATCGGACGGTGGCGCGGCTCTGGGCGTGCGCTGCCGTCGCGGGTGGTGCCGGACTCCTCGTGAAGGTCGGCCTCGAAGGATGGGGCGGGCCGATGCCGGGCGTGAACCAGCAGTGGGGCGGCGGATTCCTGCCGCCGCCGGACATGCACCCGGGCCTGGCCGCGATCCCGATTCTTGGTGCCTATGGAGCGATCTACCTGGCGCTCGCGCTCGGCACCGCGCCTGGAGGCGCCCGCGCGGCGCTGGCGCGGGTGCGGCGGCGGCAGTCTCGTACGGCGTGACCCCGCACGCGACCCGGGTGCGTGCGACCACAGTGGCGACTCCGACCCAGGTGAACTCCCCGCAAAGGTCGGGAGCTGGCTGGCGTGGGGGCTGCAACCGCTTCCGGGCGCATGGCCTCGGCGACCCGCAGCCGCCCGACGCTGGCGCTGCTGCTCGACAACCTGTTCGACGGCTACGAGGAGCAGCTGTGGCGGGCCATCGTCCGTCACGCGGCCGCCGAGGACGTCAACCTGCTCTGCTTCCTGGCCGGGCCGGCTCGCGGTCAGCGGCTCCAGCGGCTGATCTTCGACCTGCCCGGCCCGGAGACGGTCGACGGGATCATCGGGCTGTTCGGAACGCTCAACATGGGGCGGGACGGCTACGCCCCCCCGGCGACCGAGCAGATCGGGCGAGAGGCGAACGCACCCGGGTGCTTCACCGACGGCGAGGTGCACGCCTTCCTGCGCCGCTACGCCGGGCTCCCGATCGTGAGCATCGGGAAGCTGATCCCGGGCGTCCCCTCGCTCGTCGTGAGCAACGACAGCGGCGTCGAGGCGATCGTCGATCACCTCATCGCCGTCCACGAGCGCAGGCGCATCGCCTTCGTCTGCGGCCCCGACCTCAACGAGGAGGCGGAGGGGCGCCTCCGGGGATACCGCGCGGCCCTCGCGCGCCGCCACGTCGCCTTCGATCCGGCGCTGGTCTGCCCCGGCGACTTCACCGCGCACGCGGGGCCGCAGGCCGTGCGGGCGCTCCTGGACGAGCGGCGCGTCTCGTTCGACGCCCTCATGTGCGCGAACGACGTGATGGCCATCCACGCCATGGAGGAGCTGCAGCGGCGGGGCGTGCGCGTCCCCGAGGACGTGGCGGTGGTCGGCTTCGACGACCAGCGGGACGCGGCCTCCGGCGTCCCGCCGCTCAGCACCGTGTGTCAGCCGCTTCGCGAGATGGGCGTCGCGGCCGTGCAGCAGGTGCTCTCGCTCATCCGTGGCGGAGCGGTCGCGGAGACGACGACCTATCCGACGCGCCCGGTACATCGCCGCTCGTGCGGCTGCATGGGGCCGGTCGAGCAAACACGGGATGGGCCGGCACGGCCGTGCACGGAGCCGCATGCGCGGAGCGGCGACTGGATCACGGCGGTCGCCGGCTCGCTGGAGTCGGCCCACACCTGGCTGACCGAGCTGCCGGCGGGGACCGCGGTGTCGCTGCTCGAGGCGCTGCACGCGGAGCTTGGGGGCGGCCGCACCTGCTTCCTGGAGGCCCTCGACGCGGCCGTCTCGGCAGGGGAGGGCGCCGGGATCGCCCCCCGGCGCTGGCAGGGGGTCGTCCAGGATGGGCTCTCGGCGGTCGCACGACGGTTGCCGGACCGGGGCGGGGAACAGCTCCTCGCGCTATTGGCGCGAGCCGTGACGCTCCTCGGCGACAGGGCGGAGCACCTCCAGGCGGCCCGCTCGTACGAGCTGGAGTACGAGGCGTTCGTGCTCCAGCACGTGTTCCGGATCACCGGCCTCGAGGAGGCGGAGTTCACCGCCGCGCTCGAGGCACAGCTCCCGAAGCTCGGCGTGGGGAGCGTTTACCTGGCCCGGGTGATCGATCGCGAGCCCCCGTCCGCCGTGCTCGAGTACCACTACGCGCTGCGCGACCACGTCACCCTCGATCCCGCGCCCGGGCCGTACGACGCGCGGCGCCTCGTCCCGGGGCGGTTCACCTCCGCGCACCGGTACGCCTATCAGGTCATGCCGCTGCACTTCGGCGCAGAGGTGACCGGGTTCGCGGTGTGCGAGATCGGCTCGATGAGCGGCCTGGGCTACGAGTCCCTGGCCAACCATCTGGGCCGCGCCTTGCAGGCGAGCGCCCTCGTGAAGGAGGTGCGCCGGTACGCGGAGGAGCTCGAGGGCCGCGTGGAGCAGCGCGCGCGGCAGCTGAAGGAGGCGCAGCAGCAGCTGGTGGAGGTCGCCCACGAGGCGGGGATGGCGGAGATCGCAGTCGGGGCGCTGCACAACGTCGGCAACCTGCTCAACAGCATCAGCGTCTCCGCCGAGGCGGTCATGGCGTCCGCCGGAGACGCCGAGGCGAGCGGGATGGGCCGGCTCGCCGAGCTGCTCGAATCACAGCGGAAGGACCTGGCCGGCTTCTTCGCCGCGGACCCCCGCGCTGCGCTGGTCCCCGAGTATTGCCACCGATTGGCCAGGTCCCTCGAGCTCGATCGGAACCGGATCCGGGCCGAGGCAACCGAGCTCCTCGCCAACGTCGGCCTCGTGCGGGATACGGTGGCCACGCTCCAGGACTACGCGCGCGAGGGGCGGGACCATCTACTGACCGAGCGGATCGACCCGGCGTCGCTCATCGAGGTGTCGCTGAAGCTGCAGGCGGCGAACCTCACCCGCCACCGGGTGCAGGTCCGGCGCAGGCTGGCCCCGGTGCCCCCCGTCCTCGTTCAGCGGTTCAAGGTCATCCACGCCCTGGTCAACCTGATCAAGAACGGCGTCGAGGCCATGGAGAAGACCCCGCAGGAGGCGCGCGTCCTGACCGTCGAGCTCGCCCCCGGCTCCGCGGGCACGACCCTGATCCAGGTCGGCGACGCCGGAGAGGGGATCGCGCCGCAAGCGGCGGAGCGGCTCTTCTCTTACGGCTTCACCACCAAGCGGGCCGGACACGGCTTCGGGCTGCACTCCTGTGCCAACGATGTGAAGCGGATGGGCGGAAGGATCATCGCCGAGAGCGACGGCCCCGGACGCGGCGCCCGGTTCACGCTCGTTCTCCCGGCGGAGCCGGCGCTTCCGGGGTGATCCTGGGCGGACCCCTGATGGGCGATGAACGCGCCGGAGGTGACGGCGCGAGGGTCATCCGCTATAACGGATGCACATCCGAGCGCTCTTCGAAAGGATTCGCACCGATGCGTCACCTCCGCCATCGCTTCCTCGCGCCCGCCGCGCTCCTTGCGCTCGCCGCGGGAGGCGCGCTCCCCGCCTGCAAGGGCCCCGCCCGCGCCGCCGGCGAGCGGATCACGCTCCTCAACGCCTCCTACGATCCCACCCGCGAGCTCTACGAGGCGGTGAACCTCGCCTTCGCGAGGTCGTGGAAGGCGAAGACCGGCCAGGAGGTGAGCATCAAGCAGAGCCACGGCGGCTCGGGTTCCCAGGCCCGCGCCGTCGCCGACGGCCTCGAGGCCGACGTGGTGACCCTGGCGCTCGCCTGGGACATCGACGCCCTCGCGTCGAAGGGTCTCGTCGATCCCGGCTGGCAGAAGCGGCTCCCCGACAACGCCGCACCCTTCACGTCGACGATCGTCTTCCTCGTCCGCAAGGGCAATCCCGAGGGCATCAGGGACTGGGACGACCTCGTGAAGCCCGGCGTCGAGGTCATCACCCCGAACCCCAAGACCTCGGGCGGTGCGCGGTGGAACTACCTCGCCGCATGGGCGCACGCGCTCGCGAAGCCGGGAGGAAACGAGGCCACGGCCCGGGAGTTCGTGGGCGAGCTGTACAGCCACGTGCCCGTGCTCGACTCCGGCGCTCGCGGCGCGACCATCACCTTCGTGGAGCGCGGCATCGGCGACGTGTTCGTGGCCTGGGAGAACGAGGCCCTCCTCGCCGTCGAGAGGCTGGGCAAGGGGGAGCTCGAGATCGTGAGGCCCCAAAGGTCGATCCTGGCCGAGCCGCCCGTGGCGGTGGTGGACCGGGTCGTGAACCGCCGCGGCACGACGGCGGTCGCGACCGCGTACCTCGAGTTCCTCTACACGCCCGAGGGCCAGGAGATCGCCGCGAGGAACCACTTCCGCCCGCGGGACGCGGCGGTGGCGGCGAGGCACGCGGAGTCGTTCCCCGAGGTCGAGCTCGTCACCGTGGACGCGGTGTTCGGCGGGTGGAAGACGGCGCAGGCGATCCACTTCGCCGACGGCGGCGTCTTCGACCAGATCTACCAGCCGCGGAGGTGAAGGGGTCGGTGTGCGTGTTGTCGCCTCGCGAGGCGTGTGCGACGCTCGCTTCGTGAAGCTCTGCGCGCTGATCCTCTGGCTGCCGCTCGCCGCCGGCGCAGCCGAGTTTCACGTGCACCCGGTCCGAGGCTCGGACGACGGAGACGGAAGCGCCGCTCACCCCTGGAAGACGCTCCAGGCGGTCGTGGACGAGAAGGTCGACACCTGGCGCTGGTCGTCGCTCCCCTACGACCCCGACGCGAGCACCCTCGTCCGCACGCACCCCGCCGGCGCACCGGTGCAGCCCGGCGACACCGTCTGGCTGCACG
>JAEZXM010000443.1 GCA_023419875.1 Pseudomonadota bacterium
CCGCTGGCCGCAGTGGGCCGCCCTCCTCGCCGTGGCGGTGACGCTCCTGGTGGCCCTGCGGCGGAGCGGAGCGCGGGCGGTGGACGGGGCGCCGGTGCGCGTCAGAGACGAGCTGGAGATCGGCGCGCTGTTCCTCGTGGCCGCGTACGCGGCCTTGCAGATCGCCGGGCGCTCCGGGGGCGAGTCGGCGTTCCATGCCGTGGTGTACCTGGTGGTCGCCTTCCTGGTGGCGTTCTTCTCCCCGGTGGTCGGGGCGGTGCTGTCGGCCGAGGCGATCGCGGTCGAGGCGCTCCTCTGGTTCTCCCGCGGCGCATCCTCCCCGGACCTCGCGGACCTCTGGGTGCGGGCGGGGTTCGTGGTCGCCTTCGCCCTGCTCTCCTACGTCGTTCTCGCGGCCCAGATCGTCTCGGGACGGCACGAGCGCCGGGCGGCCATGGAGCGCCGGCTCGAAGGGCTGGCCCGGGCGGCCCGGCAGTTCCGGCTCCGGGCTGCGGGATCGGACGATCCGGCCGATCCGGCCGAGCGGGAGCGGCGCTGGACCGAGGGAGCGGTGGCCGAGATCGAGGCGGCGGTGGCGGGGGCGCTCGAGGTCGCGGCCGCCGCGCTCCGGAGCCACACCTGCGCGCTCTACTGGCTCTCGGACGACGAGGAGCACCTCACGCTCACCGACTGTCGCTCCCAGAGCGAGACCGTGGCGCGCGGCCCGCTGCCCGCCGGGGAGGGCGCGCTCGGCGGGGCGGTGCGGCGACGCGCTGCCGTTCGGCTTCACGGTGAGCTCAAGCCCGTGAACTACTACCTCGACGCTGCCCGGCCGGCCGCGCTCCTCGCGGTGCCGCTCGTCGAGCGCCCTTCGACTCCGGGCCGGCCAGGGGCCGGCCCTACGCTCAGGGCGGACGGGGGGGTCGTCCGCGGGGTGCTGGTCGTGGACCGGATGGAGGGGGCGCCCTTCGACGAGGAGGACGAGTTTCTGCTCCGGACCCTCGGGGCGGAGGTGCTCCGCGCCGTAAACGCGGAGCGCCTGATGCGCGACGTCCGCGAGACACGCGCCCAGGCGGACAGGTTCTACCAGGCCATCCAGCGGCTCAACCGGGCGAAGAAGCTCGCCGAGGTGCTCGACGAGCTGATCGGCGTCGCCCGGCAGATGGTGCCGGCGGACCTCGCCGCCGTGGTGCTCGCGGACGAGGACGAGCCGGAGCGCGCACGGGTGGCGCGGGTCGTGGCCGAGCCTGAGCTCAAGGCGGCGGCGCGGCTCGAGGGGCTCACGTTCGAGGCGTCGGAAGGGCTCGTCGGGTCGGCGATGGTCCGGGATGCGACGCTGCCGCTCGCCGAGGTGGACCCGGCCCGCACTCCGGTCTTCGGCGCGACGTCGCTCCGGGGGCTCGCGTCGCTCAAGGTGATCCCGGTGAAGGCCGGGACGGCAATGCTGGGGGCGCTCGTGCTCGGGGCGCGGCAGCGGGGGGCGTACGCCCGCGAGGTGGTGCTCCAGCTCGAGGTGGTGGCGATGCAGGCCGGGCAGTCCATCGAGCGCGCCCGGCTCTTCGACCGGACCGAGCGGCTCGCCACGACCGACGGGCTCACCGGGCTCACGAACCACCGCACCATGCAGGAGCGGCTCGAGGATCACCTCGCGCAGGCGCAGCGCTACGGCAAGCGCGTCTCGCTGCTCCTCTGCGACGTGGATCACTTCAAGTCGGTGAACGACACGTACGGCCACCCGGTCGGCGACGAGGTGCTGCGGGCGGTGGCGCGCACGCTGGTCAAGGAGGCGCGCGGCACCGACGTGGTCGCGCGCTACGGCGGCGAGGAGTTCGCGATCGTCATGTCGGAGACCGACAACGCCGGCGCGACCGTGATCGCCGAACGCATCCGCGACCGGGTGGCACGCCTCGTCCACCAGACGCCGCAGGGCCCGCTGCGCATCACCATCTCGCTGGGCACGGCCACGTTCCCGGACGACGCCAAGACCAAGGCCGCGCTCCTCGAGCGGGCGGACGGCTGCCTGTACCACGCGAAGCGGCACGGCCGGAACCGGACGGTCTCCGCCGCGAGCCTCCGGGGACCGCGGCCCGTTTCCGTTGCGCGACGCGCCTCGGAGGCGCAGGTGGCCGGCGGAGGCGAGGGCCTGCTAGACTCGCCCATCGTGCCCCTCGATCGCCGGAGCCGCGCGGAGTGAAAAAGAACTTCGTCCTCGACACCAACGTCCTGCTCCACGATCCCCGCAGCATCTTCGGGTTCGACGACAACGACGTCGTCATCCCCATCTACGTCATCGAGGAGATCGACAACTTCAAGCGCGACCTCTCGACGCTGGGCCGCAACGCCCGACAGGTCTCGCGCTACCTCGATGAGTTCCGGGTGCAGGGGAAGCTGGGGGAGGGGGTGCCCATCGGGCCCGAGCACGGGCGCGTCCGCGTGCTGATGATGGACCGCAAGCTCGCGCCGGAGATGGCCAGCGGTACGCACTCGGTGGACGACAAGATCCTGGCCGTGGCCGTCTCGCTGCGAGACCGCGAGAAGGACAAGCCCACGGTCTTCGTGTCCAAGGACACCAACCTGCGCATCCGCGCCGACGCGCTCGGCCTTCGCGCCGACGACTACGACGTCGAGGGGGTGGTGCTGGACGAGCTCTGGAGCGGCATCTCCGAGCTCGACGTCTCGCCCGAGGAGGTGAACGAGTTCTACGCCAGCGGGACCATCCCATGCCCGGGTGAGCCCCCGCCGCCGAACGCGTTCATCGTCCTCCGGGATCGCACGAACCCACAGCACTCCGCGGTCGGCAAGTACTCGGCCGCCAAGCAGGCGCTGGTGCAGCTCATCAAGACGCCGAAGGAGGGCGTCTGGGGGATCCGCCCGCGCAACAAGGAACAGTCGTTCGCGCTCGACCTCTTGCTCAACGACGAGGTCAGGCTCGTCACCATCGTCGGCAAGGCGGGGACGGGCAAGACCCTCCTGGCGATCGCCGCCGGCCTCCAGAAGACGATGGAGGAGGGCGTGTACCAGAAGCTGCTCGTCTCGCGCCCGATCTTCCCGCTCGGGCGGGACATCGGCTACTTGCCCGGCTCGGTCGAGGAGAAGCTCAACCCCTGGATGCAGCCGATCTTCGACAACGTGGAGTACCTGATGAACCTCTCCCGTTCGGAGAAGAAGGCCGGGCGCGGCTACCACGAGCTGCTCGACCTCGGCATCCTGGAGATCGAGCCGCTCACCTACATCCGCGGCCGCTCCATCCCGAACCAGTTCATCATCGTGGACGAGGCCCAGAACCTCACGCCCCACGAGGTGAAGACGATCATCACGCGCGTCGGCGACGGGACGAAGATCGTCCTGACCGGCGACCCCTACCAGATCGACAACCCCTACGTGGACCAGACCAACAACGGCCTTATCCACGTGGTGAACCGCTTCAAGACCGAGCGACTGGCCGGGCACATCACCATGCAGAAGGGCGAGCGGAGCCCGCTCGCGGAGCTCGCTGCGAATCTGTTGTGACGTTGCCGGAGGACCCGGCGGCGCGCGCTAGGCAGCGGCCCGGGCGCCGAAGTCGACGATCTCGACCGGGTTGGCGGCCATCCCGAAGGTGACCTCCTCTCGCCAGCCCTCCGCGTCGCCCCCGATCTGGAGCGGCATGGGGCGCTCGAAGCGGAGCGCCACGCGATCGGCGTGGAAATCGAGCAGGCCCGGGTGGGCGAACGCGCCCGACCAGATGCTGCCGAGGTTCAGGAGCAGGGTGTGCAGCCGGATGCTGGTGGCGATCCGGACCTGCATCATCCCTGGCGCCTTCTGCGCAAACGGGAAGACGCGCAACCCGAGCCCGTAGTACGGCAC
>JAEZXM010000541.1 GCA_023419875.1 Pseudomonadota bacterium
GGCATCACCCGGGCGAGCGCCTCCTCCGGCGTGCCGCGGAGGTCGAAGTCGACCTCCTTGCCGGTCCGGTCGTCGAACACGAGCGCGGTTGTGCGCGCCCCGGCGTCGGCGCGGGCCTTGAGCGCGAGGACGATCTCGCGGAGCGATCCCGAGGCGATGCAGCGGGCTCCGTCGAAGGCGGTGAAGGTGCGGTCGGGTTCCATGCCCGATGGTTTTACCCGGACGAAACCGCGCCGTCAATATCATCCGGGTGATTCCTGGCCGAAGGGTCCGGGCGTCAGTACGATCAAGCCTCTGGAAACGAGTCATGACCGCCACCGACGTCACCCACCTCCCTGTCCGGCTACGTCGCCAACACGCCGCAGAACCAGGTCGCCTACAACGCGTCGAGGGCGGGGGTGCTCCACCTCACGCGGACGCTGGCGGCCGAATGGGCGCCGCGCGGCGTGCGCGTGAACAGCATCAGCCCCGGGTACACGCGTACGAAGCTCGTGGACGACCTGCTCGCGACGCCGATCGGCGCCACCATGCTCCCCAGGTGGAAGGCCCTGATCCCGATGGGGAAGATGGCCGAGGTGTCCGATCTCCAGGGCGCGGTCGTGTACCTCGCGTCGCCGGCGTCGGACTACTTGACCGGCGCGGATCTGCTCATCGACGGTGGGTACAGCTGCTGGTGAGCTGCGGGGCAAGGCCCCTGGGCCGCTCACGGTGAGCCGTCGAAGGCGCCCGTCACCCCCCTCGGCTACATTCGCGGCATGCGCATCTGCGTCTTCTGCGGCTCCTCCTCCGGCCGGAACCCCTCGCACGCCGCCGCCGCGCGGGAGTTCGGCCGGACGCTGGCGCGCCGGGGCATCGGGCTCGTCAACGGCGGCGGGCGGGTCGGGCTCATGGGCGCCATGGCCGACGGCGTGCTCGGGGCGGGGGGCGAGGCGATCGGCGTCATCCCGCGAGCGCTCCTGGATCGCGAGCTCGGACACACGGGCATGACCGAGCTTCGCGTCGTCGAGACCATGCACGAGCGGAAGGCGCTCATGGCCGAGCTCTCCGACGGCTTCGTGGCGCTGCCCGGCGGGATCGGCACGCTCGAGGAGCTGTTCGAGGCGTGGACCTGGGCCGGCCTCGCCATCCACGCGAAGCCCGTGGCGGTCCTCGACGTGGACGGCTACTTCGACCCGCTGCTCGAGATGGCCGACCGGATGGTGGACGAGGGGTTCTTGCCCCCGAACTTGAGGTCGTCGCTCCTCACGGCGGAGGAGCCGGACGCGCTCGTGGACGCCCTGATCGCCTACCGCCCCTCCGCCGCGCGCTGGCCGACACCGACCGTGAAGCCCTGAGGTCGGTCAGCCTCCGAGGTCGTTCTCCGTGCCGTATGCCTGTTCGGCGCTGACCCCGAGCGCGCGCAGCGTCTCTCGGTCCGGCATGCCCGTCGCGGCGAGGCCCTGCTCCTCCTGGAACCTCCGCACCGCAGCGCTGGTGGGCGCGTCGAGCTCGCCTTCCCGGTGTTCGCCGAGGAGCCTTCGATCGACGAGCGCACGCTGGAGGTCCAGCACCGCCTCCACACCGAGGAGCCCCTCCGGCGTCGCCGGCACCCGCGGGGCCTCCGGGCGCGGCTTCACACCCTCCTGCTTCTGCGCCTTCGACTGCTCCGAACCGCCGTCGGTCTTCTCGCGCCGCTCCGCACGCCCGCCGGCGCACGCCGCGGCGAGCGCCGCCGCGGCGACCAGCGCCGTCCGCCTCCGCCGCATCATCTCTCGTCCTCCTCCGGCTGCGCGCGCGGCTGGCCGCGCTCGGGCTGGAAGGCGCGGCGCGCCTGCTCCAGCACGCCTTCCTTCTCCTCGGACTTGGGCGGCGGGACACCGGAGAGCCCGCGCCGGAGCCCCTGAACGAACGCGTTCCGGAGGATGCCCATGATCGTCGGCACCGCCTGGATCTGCGGTCCCTCGACGTTGCCCTCGATCGGGATCGTCGTCGCCAGCGCGCCGGTGTCGTCGTCCTTGAAGATCGTGAACGCGGCGTCGCCGATCCACTCCTTGATCTTCGGCCCGATGCCGGGCTCCGCGGCCTTCAGGTCGAGGCCGCGCACGAACGGACGGACACCGCCGGTGAGGTCGCCTTCCTTGGCCAGGAACCGCGCGAAGAGGTCGATGGTCCCCTTCTTCGGACGGACCTCGGCCTTCGCGTCGAGGACGTTCCCCACCTCGCGCAGGTCGAGGCTCCTGAGCGTCGCCTGCCCGGCGAAGGTGAGCTCCTTCGCGAGCGGATCGGCGGTGGCGAAGACCTGGATCTCGCCGGAGCGCTGGAGCGTGCCGCTCATCGCGAACACCGTCGGCTCCTTCCGGGCGAGCGCGGCGCGCGTGGCCAGGTTCTCGACGGTCGCCTCGATCCCGTGCACGCGGAGGACCGGGTCCTCGGGCTCGCGGTCGTCCACCCAGACGATCTCCCCGTCCTTCACCTCCACCCGATCCACGCGGATCGGCGCCACCTCCTCGAGGTGCTTCGCCAGCCCCGCCGCCTGCCGCGGCGTGCGCCGCTCCTCCGGCTCGTTCGACTCGACGAGCGTGATCTTGGGTGCCTCGAGCTCCACGTCCGCGACGATGTGGCCGCGGAGGAGCTCACGGCCGTAGAGCCCCGCCCGCGCACGCTTCACCTGAACGAAGCGGCGGGGATCGCCCTCGTCGTCGAGCTTGTCGAGGCGCAGATCCCGTAGCTCGTAGGAGAGATCCGAGAGGTCGAGACGGGCCGACTCGAAGCTCCCGCGCATGCCCGGCAGGTCGGCGAGGGCGCGCCGCGTGGCCCAGCGGGCGAGCGGTTCCGCGAAGGCGAGGGCCGCTCCCACGAGGAGCACGATCGCCCCCAGGATCACCACGACGGCTCGGGCCCAGCGCCCCACTCACCAAGCTAGGGTCCCGCCGTCAGCCGGAGCCGATCGGCCGCGCGCCTCGAATGGGGGCCGGATCTCGGGCCGAACGAGGAGTCCGCCCCGTTTCCGCCCGGAGAGCTAGGATACCGGCATGGCCAAGAAACTCATCGGCATCCTGACCGGCGGCGGCGACGTGCCGGGCCTCAACTCGGTCATCAAGAGCGTGGTCTACCGCGGCGCCGAGTACGACCACCACGTGATCGGCATCCGCCGGGGCTGGGAAGGCCTCACGCACCTCAACCTCGAGGACCCGGAGAGCAAGGCGCGCTACGTCTTGCCGCTCACCCGCGAGAACACGCGGACCATCGACCGCACGGGCGGCACCTTCCTCCATTCCTCGCGGACCAACCCCTCGAAGATCCAGCGGCTCCCCAAGCACCTCGAGGGCAAGGACTTCCCGGTCGCCCAGTCCACGAAGGGCGGCGTCGTCACCACCACCTACGACGTCTCGAAGCAGGTGCTGAAGAACCTGGAGGCGCTCGGCCTCGACTACCTGCTCGCCATCGGCGGCGACGACACCCTCTCCTACGCGGCCAAGCTCCACCAGTTCGGCTTCAAGGTGATCGCCATCCCGAAGACCATGGACAACGACGTCCGGAACACCGAGTACTGCATCGGGTTCTCGACGGCGATCACCCGCGCCATGGACGCGATCGAGCGGCAGCGGACCACCGTCGGCTCGCACGAGCGCATCGGCATCTTCCGCGTGTTCGGCCGCGACGCGGGGTTCACGGCGCTCTACACCGCCCACGTGACGTCGATCCGCTGCGTCATCCCCGAGTACAAGCCCAGGATCGAGAACGTCATCGACCTGCTCGTCCGCGACAAGCGCTCCAACCCGTCCGCGTACTCGCTCGTGGTCCTCTCCGAGGGGGCGGAGTGGGAGGGCTACAAGGTGCAGGAGTACGGCGACGCGGACGCCTACGGGCACCGCAAGAAGGCGAGCGTGGCCGAGTCGCTCTCCGACGAGCTGAAGCGCCGCTCCGGCGAGGAGACCATCGTCTCGGACCTCACCTACGATCTCCGCTCCGGCGATCCGGACTTCATCGACAAGCTCGTCGCCTCCACCTTCGGCAACATGGCCTTCGACGCCGTGCTCCAGAACCAGAGCGGCCTCATGGCCGCGCTCGTGGACGGGAAGTACGACCTCGTCCCCATCCCCGACCCGAAGCTCGGGCCACGACGGGTGGACATCGCCACCATGTACAACACCGACCGGCTGCGCCCGAACTACGCCAACAAGCGCGGGCTGCCGGTGTTCTTGAACCGGATCTGAGCGCCCCCATCGGGAAGCGGAGTGCCGGGCGGCGGGGCCGTAGGTAGGAGCATGCGCACCGATCGCACCGAGCGGATCGCTGCCGCCGTCGCGCGGGAGCTGGGCGTGCCGGAGCTGCCGGAGCGGCTGGCCGGCCTCGACGCGAGCCCGCTCGGCTCGCTCCTCCTCGCCATCTTC
>JAEZXM010000468.1 GCA_023419875.1 Pseudomonadota bacterium
GCCTCGAGCACGGTGGCGTCCTCCTCCACCGTGATGGGGTTCGGGGTCATCCAGTCGCCCACCGTCAGCTTCTTCGTCGCCATGCTCACATCCCCAGGTAGGCCTTCTTCACGTGCGCGTTCGCGAGCAGCTGCGCGCCGGTGCCGGTGAGGGCCACCCGGCCGCGCTCCAGCACGTAGGCGCGGCTCGCGATCCGGAGCGCCTGGTTCGCGTTCTGCTCCACGAGGAGCACCGTCGTCCCCTGCCGGTGGATCTCCCCGATCACCTCGAAGATGTGCCGGGTGAGGAGCGGGGAGAGGCCGAGCGACGGCTCGTCGAGGAGGAGGAGCTTCGGGTTCGCCATCAGCCCGCGGGCGATCGCCAGCATCTGCTGCTCCCCGCCGGAGAGCGTGCCGCCGAGCTGGCCGCGCCGGTCGGCCAGGCGCGGGAAGAGCGCGAACGCCCGCTCGAGGTTCTTCGCGCGCTCGCGCCGGAGCGCGGGCAGGAACGAGCCCATGCGCAGGTTCTCGAGCACGGTCAGCTCGGGGAAGATCCGCCGGCCCTCGGGCACGTGCACGATGCCGAGCGCGACCACCTCGTGCGCGGCGACGCGGCCGAGGTCGGCCCCCTCGAACTCGAGCCGCCCGGCGCCGGGGCGGACGAGGCGGGAGATGGCCCTGAGGAGGGTGGACTTCCCGGCGCCGTTCCCGCCGAGGACCGCGACCACCTCGCCGGCGGCGACGTCGAGGTCCACGTCCCAGAGGACGCGCAGGTCGTCGTACGCGAACGAGAGCCCCTCGATCCGGAGCATCAGGGCGCCTCCCCGAGGTAGGCGGCCACCACCTCGCGGTTCCCCACCACCTGCGCCGGGGTGCCCTCGGCCAGCTTCTCCCCGGCGTCGAGCACGACCACGCGATCCGAGATCCGCATGATCGCCCGCATGTCGTGCTCGATCACCACGAAGGTGAGCCCGTTCTTCCGGAGCTTCAGGACGAGCGCGATCACCTCGTCGCTCTCGGTCGGGTTGAGTCCGCCCATCACCTCGTCGAGGAGGACGAGCTCGGGGCGGGTGGCGAGGACGCGCGCCATCTCCAGCTTCTTCCGCTCGCCGATGGGCAGCCCTCCGGCCCCGTGGGCTGCGCGCGGGAGCAGGCCGACGACGCGGAGCTGGTCCTCGGCCATGACCCTGGCCACCTCCGGGTCGCGGGTCCGCGCGAAGGCGCCGACCATCACGTTCTCCAGCACCGAGAGGCGCGGGAGGGGCCGGACCTTCTGCCAGGTCCGGGCGAGGCCGAGCTTGCAGATCCGGTCGGGCGACTTGCCGTTGAGCCGGATGCCGTCGTAGCGGACCTCGCCGCGGTCGGGCCGGTGGAACCCGGTCACGCAGTCGAACAGGGTCGTCTTCCCGGCGCCGTTCGGGCCGATGAGCCCGACGATGGAGCCCTTCTCGACCGAGAACGACACGTCGGCGTTCGCGGCCAGGCCGCCGAAGTGCTTCGTGAGGTGTCGGATCTCGAGGAGCGCCATGGCGGTCACTGGGCGGGCGAGGCGGCCGGAGCGTCCTCGGGCGGCCGGCGGCGCGCGCGGAGGCGCCGGAGCAGGCCGGCGACGCCCTCGGGCGCGAAGAGGATCAGGAGGACCATGATCACGCCCTCGACCAGCAAGTACGCCGGGGAGAGCCACTTCCCGATGAAGGCCACCAGCGCGGAATCGGGGGGCACGATCCCGACCGTCTCCAGGCCGCCGGGGGTCATCAGGACCGCCTCGAGCGGGACGAGCAGGACGGCTCCGATGACCGGCCCATGCACTGTCCCGATCCCACCGAGCAGGCAGATGAGCACCATGCGGACGGAGACGTCGGCGAGGCTGAAGGCGACGTTGGGGTCGATGAACCGGGTGTACCCGGCGAAGACCGCGCCGGCGAGCCCGGTGAGCGCCGCGGAGAGGGCGAGGGCGAGGTTCTTGTTCCAGGCGAGGGGGATCCCGAGCGAGTGGGCCGCGTCCTCGTCCTCGCGGATGGCGAGGAGGAGGTAGCCCAGGCGCGCGCGGCGCACCGCGCGGGAGACGAGCACCGCTCCGACCGCGAGCGCCAGCGTCAGCCAGTAGAACGAGCGCTTCGAGCCGAAGGACAGCTCGAGGCCGAGGAGCTTCAGCGCGGGCGCGGCCGAGACCACGAACCCCTCGGCGCCGTTGGTGAAGGACCGGAAGTGGAGCGCGGCCAGGCGGATGATCTCCGCCACCGCGATCGACGCCAGCACGAAGTACGGCCCGCGAAGCCGGAAGGTGATGCTCCCGATCACCACGCCCACGAGCACCGCCGCCGCCATCGCCGCGGGCAGGCCGAACCAGGGCGCGATCTGATAGCGCTCGAACAGCATGACGGCCGTGTACGCGCCCACGCCGAAGTAGGCCGCGTGGCCGACCGAGTACTGCCCGGCGTAGCCGCCGAGAATGTTCCAGGCCGAGCCCATGAGGATGGCCAGGAAGAGGACCACGCCCATTCCGACCGGGTAGGGTTTGGTGACGAACACCGGGAAGAGCGCCAGCAGGGCCACCACGAACGCGGCCGGGAGCCAGCGGAGGGCGGCGCGTGTGGCGGGATGGTCGAGGGAGGTCCCGGGCATCGAGGCGGTCCCCTAGGCGCGGGTCTTGCCGAGCAGCCCCGACGGTTTCACCAGGAGCAGCACCAGGAAGAGCACGTACACCACGAGCTCCTTGAGCCCGCTCGCGACGTACACGGCCGCGAGCGACTCGGTCACGCCGATGAGGACGCCGGCCAGGGTGGCGCCGACGACGCTCCCCATCCCCCCGAGCACCACGATCACGAACGCCCGGAGCGTGAAGGCGGCGCCCACCTGCGGATAGATGTAGTAGGTCGGCGCGACCAGGGCGCCGGCGACGCCGGCGAGCGCTGCGCCCAGCCCGAACGCCAGCACCGACATCCGCCGCACGTCGATCCCCATGAGCTGGGCCGCGAGCCGGTCCTGCGCCGTGGCCCGGATGGCCTGGCCGGCGTCGGTCCGGAGGAGGAAGAGGTAGAGCGCGCCGGTCACGCCCGCGGTCACCAGGAACGAGAAGAGCAGCGGGTACGAAACGGAGAGGTCGCCGATGACGAAGCTCGCCGACGAGTACGAGGTGGAGAGGAGCTTGTGCTCGGAGGTGAACCCGAGCATCACCGCGTTGGACATCACCAGGCCCAGGCCGATCGTGAGCAGGATCTGGTTCTGGGGAAGCGCGGAGAGCGCGCGGTCGACGACCGCGACCTGGAGGACCGCGCCCCAGACGAAGAGGAGCGGCGCGACCGCGAGGATGGACAGGTAGGGGTCCCAGCCCAGCTTCACGAACAGCACCCAGGTGGCGTACATGCCCAGCATCACCAGCTCGCCGTGGGCGAAGTTGATGACCCGCATGACGCCGAAGATGAGCGTCAGGCCGATGGCAATGAGGGCATAGACGCCGCCCACCAGCACGCCGGAGAGGACCGCCTGGAGGAAGAGGGTCATGCGGCCGGGATGATCTCACTTCCACCCGGGGAAAGGATACACCGCCTTTCGCTTCGCGAACTCCGCCGGCCAGACCGTCTGGGCCTTTCCGTCCTGGTACTGGATCACCGGCATCACGTGCCGGTTCTGGTTGGTGAAGCCCTCGAAGCTCTCGAAGTCGATCGGGCCGAGGATCCCGGTCCAGGTCCCGCTCGCGAGCGCGTCCCTCGTCTTCTTCGGATCGCCGCCCGCCATCGCCGCGGCCTCGCCGGCGATGAGGACGGCCGCGTAGGCGCACGCGGCGTGGTAGGTGGGCTTCCTCCCGAACCGCGCCTGGTAGCGGGCGGCAAAGTCCGCCGCGCCCGGCCAGCCGGTGTCCGGCGTCCACTGGGTCACGGAGAAGACGAGGTTGGAGATGATCCGCTCGCCCTCGAACTGCGCGGTGTCGAAGCCGGCGCCGCCGCCCAGGAACGCCTGGGGCGCGAGGCCCATCTCGCGCGATTGCCGCATGAGGAGGATGGCGTCGGCGACGTACGAGACCATGAACACGAGGTCGGGCTTCTGCGCCTTGAGCTTGGAGAGCGTGGAGCGGTAGTCGGGCGCGCCCTTCTGGTAGGCCTCGTCGGCCACCACCCGCAGCCCCTTCTTCTGCGCGAGAAGCTTGCCCGCGGCCGAGACCGAGCTGCCGAAGTCGGTGGACTCGTAGACGAAGGCGATGGTCTTCGGGGTCCCCAGGGCGAGCACCGCGTCGAGCAGGGACTCGGCGTACACGTGCGCCGGCGCGTTGAGCCGGAAGACGTACGAGCGCCCCGCACGCGTCAGCTCCTCCTTGGCGGCGGCCGGGATGACGAGCGGCACCTCGTACTGCTGCGCGAGCGGGGCGACGGCGTTGGCGCTCGCCGAGGTGTACGGGCCGACCACCGCCGCCACGCCCTCGCCGGTGGCGAGCTGCTCGACGGCGCTCATGGCGTTCTGCTGCTTGCCGCCGTCGTCCTGCTTCAGGAGCCGGACCGCGATCCCCTTCCTCGCGAGCTCCTCGACCGCCAGGTCCGCCCCGTTGGTCAGGTTCTCGCCGATCGGCGCCTCCGGCCCGGTCATCGAGTTGATGAACCCGAGCTTCACCGGGGCGGCGAAAGCGGCCGGCGCGACGAGGGAGAGGCCGGCGACGAGGACGAGCGGCACGAGACGCTGCGCCATGGCGGCTCCTTTCGGATGTCACTGGAGATCTAGCCGCAGCCCTCGTGCGACAACAAGTGCTACCCCTTCGAGGCGTCTCTCGGGGCGCCTGTTCAGGCGCCGGCGGTCGGTCCCTCGACGTGTGTCGCCGCCGGGATGACCACGGTGAAGCGGGTTCCTTCGCCCACCCGGCTCTGGACCGTGATCGTCCCCTGGTGGTCGTTCACGATCGCCTGCACGATGGCGAGCCCGAGGCCGGAACCGCTCCTGGAGGTGCCCCCCTTCGTCGTGAAGAACGCCTGGAACACGCGGGCGAGTTGGTCCGGAGGGATTCCGCAGCCCGTGTCCGACACCTCCACCCGAGCGCAGGGCACGGCGCAGCGGTCGCCCTCGGGCGGCGGGAGGTCGAACGGCTCGGTCCGGACCGAGAGGACGCCACGGTCGGCCATCGCCTCGCGGGCGTTGGTGAAGAGGTTGGTGAATGCGCGCGCGAGCTGCCGCGGCGCCCCGATGACGCGCGGGAGATCGGGTGCGAGCTGGACGTCCACGCGCAGCGACTCGGGCGGCTCGGCGAGGGTATCGAGCGCGTCCAGGAGAACCTGGTTCAGATCGGTCGGCTCGAGCCGGAGCTGGGCGCGGCGGCCCATCGTGAGCGCGTCTTCGACCACGTCCGCGAGTCGCACCAGGTTGGCGCGCAGGCGTTCGCACGGCTCCTGGGCGTGGTGGCCGGGCTCGAGCCGGCGAAGGACGAGGTCCGCGTTGAGGAGGACGGGCTGGACCAGGTTCCGCACGTCGTGCGCGAGCTGGCTCGCGACCATCCCTGCCTCCTCGAGCCGCCGCGCACGGGCCAGGTCGGCGCGCAGCGCCGCGAGCTCGTGCTCGCGCCGGCGGCGGTCCCGCCGCGCCTCCGCCTCGTGCAGCTCGCGGTCGATCGCGGGGCCGAGCCGCGCCAGGTTCCCCTTCGTGACGAAGTCCTTCGCGCCCGCCCGGAGCGCGGCGACCGCCGTCTCCTCGTCGATCTTTCCGGAGCAGATGAGGACGGGGAGGTCCGGCGCGAGACGCTGGGCCACCGCGAGCGCCTCCATGCCGGAGAAGCGCGGGAGCACCCAGTCCGAGATGACGAGGTCGAACGCGCCGTCGCCGAGCGCCCCCCGCAGCTCCTCCTCGCGCTCCACGCGCAGGGGGTGGACCTCCCAGCCCGCGCGGGCCAGGGCGCGCAGGAGGAGCGACGCGTCGTCGTCGTCGTCTTCCACGAGGAGCAGCCGGAGCGGCCGCGTCACGCGCTTTCCCGCAAAGGGGGCGGCTCGTTGACCACCAGCCAGAAGAGGCCGAGGGTCTGGATCGCGTCGGCGAACTGGAGGAAGTCGATCGGCTTGCGCACGTAGCTGTTCGCGCCCAGCCGGTAGCCCTCGACGAGGTCCTGCTCCTCCCTGGACGAGGTGAGGATCACCACCGGGAGCGTCCGCGTCCGCTCGTCGGCGCGCACCCTGCGCAGTACCTCGAGGCCGTCGATCTTGGGCAGCTTGAGATCCAGGATGACGAGCGTCGGAAGCCGGCGCGCGCGCGGCCCGAGGAGAAGGTCGAGTGCCTCCGCCCCGTCGCGCGCCACCTCGATCCGGTTCGCGAGCTTGCTCCGCTGGAAGCCCCGGAGCATGAGCGCCTCGTCGTCCGGGTTGTCCTCGACGAGCAGGATGACCTTGTCGTTCATGCCGCGCGCTCCCTGTCCTCGGTTCCCCGGCGTCCTCCGGGGAGGGTGAAGGTGAACTTCGCGCCTCGCTCCACCTCGCCCTCGGCCCAGATCCGGCCGCCGTGGCGGTGGACGATCCGTTGCACGGTCGCGAGCCCGATCCCGGTGCCGGGGAACTCGTTCGTGCCGTGGAGCCGCTGGAACGCTCCGAAGAGCTTGGCGGCATGGGCCATGTCGAACCCCGCGCCGTCGTCCTGGAGGAAGAAGGCCTCCTCGCCCTCGCGCTCGCAGCGGCCGAAGACGATCCGGGCGGCGGGGTGCCCGGAGGTGAACTTCCAGGCGTTGCGGAGGAGGTTCTCGAGCGCGAGCCGCAGGAGCCGCGGGTCGCCCTCGGCCGCCAGGCCGGCCGCGATCTCGACCGCGACCCTCCGCCCGGGCTCCGCGCGCGCGAGCTCGGCGGTGATCTCGGTGGCGATGCGCGACAGGTCCACGCGCTCACGGTGCATCTCGGTCCGCGTGACGCGCGAGAGCTGGAGGAGGTCGTCGATGAGCTGCGCCATCCGCTGCGTCGCGGCCCGGATGCGACGGACGTGCTCGTGGCCCACCTGCGGCAGCTCGGCCGCGCAGTCCTCGACCAGCGCCTGCCCGAACCCGTCGATGCTGCGGAGGGGCGAGCGGAGGTCGTGCGAGACGGAGTAGCTGAACGCCTCCAGCTCGCGGTTGACGGTGAGCAGGTCCCGGGCGCGCCGGGCAAGCTCCTCGGTGAGGCGCTCGTTCTCCCGCTCCCGCTCCCGCCGCGCGGCGTCCTTCGCGTTCACGGCGCGTGCAGCGGTGACGACCACCCAGGCGAGCACGGCGGTGAGGCCGACGGTCACGAGCGCGGACGCGTACGCCTGGTCGAGGATCCCGGCGGCCACGCCCGACTGCGCAGGAACGGCGAGGAGCAACGGCGCCAGCGCCACCACCGGGAGCAGCCAGCGGAAGAGCGTGCCGCCGGGCGCCTCGCTCGTCAGCAGCGCCCCGGTTCCTTTCTCGGGGGAGTGCAGGAGCACGCCGCACCCGAGGACGGCCAGGCCCAGCGCCGTGGGACCAGCCATCCCCGTGTGCTGTGCCAGCGCGTACAGGCGCGACGCACCGTAGAGGTAGCCCGCCAGGGCGATCGCGCCGAGCGCGAGCCCGGCTGCGGCGAGCGCCCTCCGCAACCCCGCCTGCCGCCCGCCCGGACCGCGAGAGAGGAGCGACGCGGCGAGGAGGAAGAACGCAAGCGCGGTGTTCGGCGCGATCCGTCCCGGGACCCGGGTGTACGCGCCGGTCTCGTCGCGGAACAGGAGCTCGTCGATGCCGAGATCGACCCGGAACGTCCACTCGGCCAGGGTGGCGAGGGCCAGCGCCGCTGCCGTGGCTGCGAGCGCCCACGAGAGCAGGCGCGCCACGCGGCCGCCGTGCGCGAGGACGAGGGCGGTTCCCAGGGCGACGAAGCAGACCGCCGCGTTGGGCTTCATCAGCGCGCCCGCGCCCAGCACTCCATGTGCGAGCCCGGCGGCCCACCCGGCGAGCGAGCCCACGCCCAGCGCCGCGGCCGCTCCGCCGATGATGGCCGCGGCGAGTCGGTACCGCGCCGCGAGCACGGCCGAGCCATGCCTCGACCCTGCAGAAGGAGTCGCGGTCACCGTCCGCAGAGGGGGAGCGCTCGAGATCGCCCCTCCCGTGCGGGGCAGGGTGCTCGACGCCTCAACGATCATCCCTGTTCCGTCGTGCAACAGAGGCGAACCTCCTCGCCCCGGCGCGGTGTGCAAGGACCACACCGTGGCAGACTGGGGGAGAGCCAGCCGCGAAGCGGCAGTGGCGCGTGAGCTTTCGAGACGGAGCGTACGTGAGGAGCCGAGCCGTCCCTCGCAGGGCGCTGCGCACGACGCGCGTCTTCCGGCGAGGCCGGGCAGAATCTGCGCCGTCCGGCGTCCGTGCTCAGTGGCGGAACGTCACCACCGTGACCGCGTCGCCGCCCTCGTGCCGGTCGCCGGGCCGGTAGTCGCCGACGTACGGTGAAGCCGAGAGGTGGTCGCGCAGCGCCTGCTTGAGGGCCCCAGTGCCGTGGCCGTGCAGGATGACGGCGGAGGGCTCGCCGCCGGCGTACAGGCGATCGAGGAACCGCTCCACCT
>JAEZXM010000023.1 GCA_023419875.1 Pseudomonadota bacterium
ACCCTAGTCGAACCCTTCCGCGTTCCCCTGCGCGCTCGCCGGCTGCGGTTCCACCCCGGAGCCCGCCTCGCCCTCCGGCTTCTCCACGCCGAGCTCGACCGCGAGGACCTGGACGAGCGGCGACTCCGGAGCGACGGAGCGGATGATCTCGAGGTTGGCCACGGCCTCCTCGACCTTCTTGTTCTTGGCGAGGTAGCGAGCCTTCTCGACCAGCTTCGCGGCGGCGACGTCCTTCGGGTCGGTGGCGAGCCGATCGGTGAGCATCCACGTGTTCTGGCTTCCTGCGTAGTTCGCCTCGCTGAACGGCGCCTTCTCCTTGACCACGAGGAGGAAGGTGCCGGGGGCGATCGTCCGCTTCACGTTGGAGGCGAGGAGGTCCGGACGATCGAACCTCTTCTCCTCGGCGAGGACCGTGGCCTCCTTCACGTCGGCGGCCTCGAGCACTGCCGCCCGCTTGAGCCAGCCCTCGACGTCCCCGGACGAGCGGACGCGAACCCAGTCCTCCTTCGTCTCGAGCACCTTCACCTGCTCGCCCCGGTAGAGCACCGCCCGGAAGTTGTTCACTTCCTTGCCGTCCGAGTCCTTGACCTTGGTTGCGTCCCCGGCCTCGATCTTGAGCACGGTGACGGAGGTGACGTACGCGGTCGAATCCGCGGCGGCGTCGGCCGGCGCGGTGGTCTGGGTCGCGCCGTCGGTCGCCTGCGACGCGTCACCGGAGTGCTGGGCGGGCTCGCTGGAGCGCTTGCACGCGGAGAGGACGAGGATGGACGCGGCGAGGACGAGCAGCTGGCGCATGGAGAGCTCCCTAGTTGCCTGCAAGGGTATCCAATCCCGCCCCGGCAGGGAAGGTTTCGGGGAAGCGGTGGGGCGCACGTCTCAGCGGCCGTGAACGAGCACCTTCACGTCCGACCGGAAGGTGATCTCGACCTTGTCGCCGTCCCGCAGCGCCGAGACGAAGCCGCGGCCGAACACGGGATGATCGACGACATCGTCGACCGCGAACCGCGACCGGGGCGAGTAGGGTTGCGCCTTGCCGGCATCCCGGCGGGCGAGCAGCTCCTCGAAGCCCGCCACCGCGGCGCGTTCGTGGGCGGCGCGGCCCCGGGGTTCGCCCGAGCGTGCGCCCGGCAAGGAGCCGCGGTAGCGGTGCACCGAGTGGCAGGTGTTGCACTCGACCTTCACGGGCCGCCCGGCCAGCAGGGCGTGGATGGTGTGCGCGAGCGTGAGCTCGCAACGGGTGCAGAACGCATCGACCTCGCCGCCGACCTTGAGCATGGGCGCGGCAGTATAGCGATCCCGGTCCGGTGACGCGCGGGCCGTCGATGCGGCCGCGCAGCACACCGTGCGCCCAGCGCACAGGTGCGGGAAACGGGCGCGCGCGGACCGCCCGTGCCAGAATGCCCGACATGAGGAGGCTGCGGGCCGCGCTGGAAGACTTCGGCCAGATGATGTTTTTCGCCGTGGAGGTGGTGGCCTGGGCGTTCCGGCCGCCGTTCCGCCTGGATCAGATCCTCGCGCAGATGGCGGTGATCGGCGTCGGCTCGGTCTTCATCGTGGGCGTGACGGGTACGTTCGTCGGGATGGTCTTCGGCCTGCAGATGAACTTCGCGATGAAGCAGTTCGCGGCCGAGGGCTATGTCGGCGGCTCCACGGCGTTCGCGCTCGCGCGCGAGCTCTCCCCGGTGTTCACCGCCCTCATGGTGACCGGGCGGTCGGGCAGCGCCATCGCCACCGAGCTCGGGACCATGCGGGTCACCGAGCAGATCGACGCGATGGAGAGCATGGCGGTATCGCCCATCCAGTACCTCGTGGTGCCCCGGGTGCTCGCATCGCTCGTGATGTTCCCGGTCCTGACCATGCTCTTCAATGCGCTCGGGTACGCCGGGGCCTACGTGATGGGCGTGTACGTCTCGAACATCCCCGTCGGGCCGTTCATCGGGCACACCCAGGAGTTCCTCGAGGTGAGCGACATCCTCCACGGGCTCGTGAAGGCGCTGATCTTCGGAGCGCTCGTGTCGCTCATCACCACCTGGCGCGGGTATGCCGCCACCGGCGGGGCGCGCGGCGTGGGGGAGGGGACCACCCGGGCCGTGGTGGCGAGCTCGATCGCCATCCTCCTCGCGGACTACGCTGCGACCGTCCTCTCGGTGGGGACCTGACGTGATCGAGGTCGTCGATCTCTGGAAGTCGTTCGGCGCGAACGAGGTGCTGAAGGGGATCGACATCCGCATCCCGGAGGGGGAGACCTTCGTCGTCCTGGGCGGGTCCGGCTCGGGCAAGACGGTGCTCATGAAGCACGTCATCGGGCTCTTCAAGCCCGACCGCGGAACGGTCCGGGTGGACGGCATCGAGATCTCGAGCCTCGCCGGCAAGGCGCTGACCGAGGCGCGCCAGCGGTTCGGGATGGTCTTCCAGGGCGCGGCGCTGTTCGACTCGATGACCGTCTTCGACAACGTCGCCTTCCCGCTGCGCGAGCGGCGCGGCCGCCGCGTGCCATCCGCGGAGCTCCGCCGGCGCGTGGTGGAGAAGCTGAAGGTGGTGGACCTCGGCGAGGAGGTGCTCGGGCGGTGGCCGTCGGAGCTCTCCGGGGGCATGCGCAAGCGCGTGGCGCTGGCGCGGGCCCTGGTCTCGGAGCCGAGCATCGTGCTCTACGACGAGCCGACCACCGGGCTCGATCCGATCACCACCGAGTATGTGGACGAGATGATCATCCACGCCCGGGAGCGGCTGGGCATCACCAGCATGGTGATCTCGCACGACGTGGCGAGCGCATTCCGAGTGGCCGACCGGGTGGGCGTGCTCTACGATGGCCACCTCGCGGCGGTGGGCACCCCTGCGGAGGTCCGGTCGAGCCAGGACCCCTTCGTGCAGAGGTTCCTCTCCACGTGGTTCGCGAAGCAGTGAACGGAGACGAACGGTGAAGCCGGCGATCAACAAGGCCCTGGCGGTGGGCGCCCTGGTGGCGGTGACCGGGGCGGCCTTCCTCGTCGCATTCACCTTCTTCAAGAAGGGCGGCTACGCCGAGAGCGACAGCTACGTGGTGGTGGCCCGGTTCAACGACGCGACCGGCCTCACCTGGAGGAGCCGGGTCCAGATCGCCGGCATCCAGGTGGGCGAGGTCGAGCGCATCTCGCTCGAGGGGGCGCGGGCGCGGCTCGACATCCGGATCAAGAACGACGTCGTCCTGCACGAGGACGCCTGCCTCTACAAGACGTTCCCCTCCGCGCTGCTCCCGGACGCGCTGCTCGAGGTGTCGCCCGGTTCACCGGAGAAGCCGTCCTTCCGGGACCTCCCGCCCGAGCGGCGGGAGATCACCTGCATCCGCGAGGCGGCGAGCGTCCAGCAGCTCCTCGACGTGATGTCGAAGATCGCCAACGACGTCCAGACGGTGACCGGGGATCTCGCCGAGAGCGTGCGCAGCGACACGGGCAGCCTGCGGGACGTGGTCGAGAACCTGGCCGTCACCACGGAGCGGCTCAAGGAGATGGTGAGCGACAACCAGGAGAACGTCTCGCTCATCCTCCAGAACACGCGCGACTTCACCCGCGACCTCAGGGACATCTCCGCGCGCGACAAGGAGCGGGTTCACACCATCCTCGTGAACGTCGAGAACCTGACGCGCGAGCTGCGCTCGTCCTCGCAAAGCCTGGAGCGGATTCTGGCGGGCGGGCCGCCCGCGGAGGGCGCGAGGCGCGGAGCGGACGGCGAGGACCGGACGGCGCAGGCCGATGGGGGCGAAGCGCCGGCCGGGCAGGAGCCACCGGCCGTGACCGAGGACGACGTCGAGGCTGTGGGCGAGGGGAAGGGCGTCGAGCAGGCGGTCGCGAAGCTGAACGACAACCTCGACAAGCTCGACGACATCCTCGGCAAGGTCCGCGACGGGAAGAGCACCGCCGGTCGGCTGCTCGTGGACGAGCGGATGGGGCGGCAGGTGGGGAACGCCGTCGAGGGGCTGGCCGACTACTTCGATCGGCTCCAGCGGATGCAGATCGAGCTCCACCTCCGCTCCGAGGCACTCCTCAATCAGAGCGTGAGCGAGGGGCGGCCCGGCGCGAAGGTCTACTTCGGCGCGCGGATCATCCCGCGCCCCGACAAGTACTACGAGCTCGAGCTGGTGAGCGATCCGCGCGGCCTCGACACCATCACGACCGAGACGAGCACGACCACCGTCGACGGCGGCCCTCCCACCACCACCGTCGTCAGCCGCAACAAGAACGAGCAGAAGCTGGCGGTCTCGCTGCAGATCGCCAAGCGGTACGGGCCGCTCACCGTGCGCGGCGGGCTCATCGAGAACTCGGGCGGGATCGGGGCCGACCTCCACATGCTCGACGAACGCCTGCGGCTCTCGATCTCGATGTTCCAGTTCAACCGGCCCCAGAACAACCTCTTCCCGCGGACCAAGCTCTGGGTGGACTGGATCTTCCTCGAGCACTTCTACGCAACCACGGGTGTGGACGACTTCCTGAACCGCTGGCAGTCGTCCAACCGCCCGGGCGGGCGGCCGTTCAACCTCGGCACGGACGTGTTCTTCGGCATGGGCATCCAGTTCACCGACGACGACATCAAGACGCTGCTCGGGGCCGGGGCCGGGAGCGGGGTGAGCGCGGCGGGGCAGTGAGGGCCGCATGAACCGCTGGGGGAAGCTCGTTCTTCTGGTCGTGGCCGCCGTGGTCGTGGCGGAGCTCTTGGTGCGCGGCATCGGCCGGCGGGCGGAGCGGCTCGACGACGCGATCGCCAGGGCGGCGGCGCCCGAGGCTCCCGCGCTGCGGCTGCGCACGCTCGCCGGCGAGGAGGTCGATCTCGAGGCGCTCCGCGGCCGGGTCGTGGCCGTGAACTTCTGGGCCTCCTGGTGCGGCCCGTGCCTGGCCGAGATGCCGGAGCTGGTGAAGCTCTGGAACGACCACAGCGGCCGCTGCTTCGAGCTGCTCGGGGTGGCCGCGGAGTCGGGGCGCACCGACGCGGAGCGGAGGGCGCGCGGCATCCCGTACCCGATCCTGTTCGACGCGGACGGGAGGGCCCTGGACGCCTGGGACGTGCGCGGGTTTCCGCGGACGTTCCTGCTCGACCCGGATGGTCGCGTGCGGCGGGTGTTTCCGGGGATGGTCACGCGGGAGGCGCTCGCCGAGGCCATCGCGCCCCTCCTGCCCGACTCGTGCCCCAGGACCAGGTGAACGCCGGAGGGTTCGGGCGTCCCGGCCGTGCACATGGGCACCGGCCTGGTAGATTCCACGGTGACGTGACCGCGCTCGTGCTCTGCCCCATCTGCAACCGCCCTGCGGCGCCCAGGTCCGGGAACCGGTCGTTCCCTTTCTGCTCGGATCGGTGCCGCCTCCTCGACCTCTCGAAGTGGCTGGGAGGGGAGTACCGCGTCCCCGGGCCGCGGCTGGGTGACGAGGAGTCCCCGCTCCGCTCTGCCTCCGACGAGGGCGACGAGCCGTAGCGTCGTTGCCTCGCCCCGCCGCCGCGGTGCGTGGTAGAAGCCCGGCCCTGGGATGGGATTCGTCGATCTCCACGATCACGTGCTCTGGGGCGTGGACGACGGCTGCGAGAGGCCGGAGGAGACCCTGGAGGCGGTCCGGCTCCTCGCCTCGCTGGGATGGGACGAGCTCGCGCCGAGCCCGCACGCCGTCCTCGAGCTGCCCAGTGGCGACCCCGTGCTGTGCGAGGCGCGGCGCGAGGGGGCGGCCGCCCTCCTCGCGCGCGAGGGCATCGCCATGCGGCTGCACGCCAACGCCGAGAACAAGCTCGACGAGGCGTTTCTCGACCGCGCCGGCGACCCCGTCACGCGGCGCGGCATCGGGCCGACCGGGCGCTGGGTGCTGGTCGAGGCGCCGTTCGAGGCGAGCCTCCCCGCGCTGCCTGATCTCGTGTTCCGCCTGCGCCGCAAGGGCGCCAGGCCCCTCTTCGCCCACCCGGAGCGGTGCCGGGAGTTCGAGCGTCCGGGGCTGGCCGCCGAGGTCCTGCGCCTCGGGGCTGCGCACCAGCTCGACCTGGGCGCGCTCGCGGGCGTGTACGGCCGGAACGCGCGCAGGCAAGCGGAGCGCTTCCTCGGCGAGGGGCTCTACGCCGTCGCCGCCAGCGACCTGCACCACCCGGACCCAGACGCGCGCCGCTGGATCGAGAAGGGCCTCCAGGAGGTCGAGAAGCGCGCGGGACCGGAGGGCATTCGCCGCTTGTGCGCGGAGAATCCGCGGCGGATCCTGAGAGGGGAGGAGCTCTCGTGAAGAGCCGGTTCGTCCAGGCGCTGGCGGGGTTCGCCATCTCCCTGCTCGCGGTCTGGCTCATGCTGCGAGGGAAGGATCTCGGCCAGGTCTGGGAGGCGATCCGCCAGGCCGACTACCGCTACGTGCTCGTGTACCTGCCGTTCTGGGCGGTGATCCACCTCTCGCGCACCTGGCGCTGGGGGATCCTGCTGGAGCCGGTGGCGAAGGTGCCATTCGCCAAGCTCAACGCGGTCTCCTGCGTCGGCTGGATGGCGCTCACGATCCTCCCGTTCCGGCTGGGCGAGTTCGCGAGGCCGTATCTCGTCGCCGAGCGGCCGAGGCTCCGCGTCTCGGCCGCGCTCTCGTCGGTGGTGGTGGAGCGCGTCGCCGACGGGCTCTTCACCGCGCTCCTGCTCATGCTCTGCCTGCTGGGCATCCCGACGGGTTCACCCGGGGTGCGTCTCCTCCGCGTCGCCGGCGGCATCATGGCAGCCGTATTCCTCGGGGTGCTTGCCTTCCTGGTGATCGCCTACAAGAGCCGGGCGCTGGCGACGCGGATGCTCGAGAAGCTGCTCGGGCCGATCTCCCCGCGGCTCGCGGCCAAGGCCGCCGGGATGATGGAGGCCTTCATCCACGGGCTGCGGATCGTGCCCACGCGCGGGAAGGTGCTGCTGTTCGTGGCGCTGACGCTCGTGTACTGGGGGTTCAACGCCTGGGGGATGCAGGTGCTCGCGCAGGGGTTCGGGCTGCACCTCAGCGTGTTCGAAACGCTGACGCTCCTCGGCGTGCTGGTCATCGGGGTGATGATCCCCGCCGGCCCCGGGATGATCGGCACGTTCCAGGCGGCGATCCTGATCGCCCTGAAGCTCTTCTACCCGGCGACGGTGGTCGACCGGCAGGGGATGGCGTACGCCAACGTGATCTGGGCGGTGCAGCTCGTCCTGCAGATCGGGCTCGGCGCCGTGTTCCTGTTCTCGCGCCACATCCGCATGGGCCAGGTGCTGGCCGCGCCCGAGGAGGTGGCGGAGGAGCTGGAGGAGGAGGCCGCCGAGGAGACGGCGCATGCCGCCGAGGCGGGCGCAACCCCGAACGCGGAGCGCTAGCCGGCGAGCGGCTCGACGACGATCTCCACCTCGCCCGGCCGCGCCATCCGCTCCAGCGCCTCGTCCACCTCGCGGAGGAAGCTCTCGTCGAGGACCGCGTCGATGCGGGCGACCAGCGCGTCGAGATCGTCGCCGACGTCGGCGAAGGGCAGCTCGATGTTCACATGTCCTCCTCGAGCCAACGGCGGACCGCCTCGCAGATGCGATCGGCGGCGCCGGGGCTGGGCAGCGGGGGCGGGAGGTCCGGCGCTCGGAAAGGCTCGTCGAGGAAGAGGGCTCGCGCCGCCACGCGGTCCCGGGTCCGGTCGACGCTGATCCTGGCCACCACCTGCCGCGTCGGAAGCATCGGAAATCCTCCGATATCGCACTCTTGGTATCACCGGAGGCTGACGGGTCAAGAAACCGGCCGGCCCGCCGCAGGCGCCCCCGCGCCGGCCACCCCTGCCACCTTGACGGGTCGCGCCGAGCCGCCTATAAACCCGCGTTCTCGAAGGGATCTGGTGAGGTAGCTCAGTCGGCTAGAGCGAGGGTCTCATAATCCCTAGGTCGGCGGTTCGATTCCGCCCCTCACCACCAGAGAAGAGAGACCGCGCGGGCGCCTTGGGGCGCCCGTCGCGTCTTGCGGCCCGCCCAGCCGGAGCCCGTTCCGTTTGCCCGACACCGCGGGCAGCTCCCGTCGTCACGAGCGGTGTGCCTCAGTCCGCAGAAGCTGCAGACGACCCAGTCGCTCAGCCTCGCCCTCCTGCTGGCCGGCCGGTGTCCCGGCACGTTCATCCTACTGCTTGGCCGGCGCGGGCCATCTCCGACCGCACGCCATTCCCGGGAGCTTCGCCGTTGCGGCGGGTGTAGCTTCGGCGGAGGCGATGGAATGGATCGACGGCTACTACGGCCCTCTCTACCTGGACTCGGTCCGGGATCTCCTCACCCCGGAGCTCTCCGCGCTCGAGGCCGCCGTGCTCGCGCGGCTGCTCGACCTCCGCCCTCGGGATCTCGTCCTCGACCTCGCCTGCGGACACGGCCGGCACGCGCTCGCGCTCGCAGGCTCCGTGCGGACGATCGTCGGGCTCGACCGGAGCCGTCCGTATCTCGAGCGCGCCGACGCCGCGGCGCGGGCGGACGCGCCAAGGCCCCGGTTCGTGCAGGCCGATCTCCGCGCGCTCCCCTTCGCGGACGGCACGTTCGACGCGGTCTACTCCTGGTACGCGTCGCTCTTCATGTGGGACGACGCGGAGAACGCGGCGGCGCTCGGCGGGCTCGCGCGCGTGCTGCGGCCGGGAGGCCGCGCCGTCGTGCACCACGCGAACCCGCTGCGGCACGCGGCCGATCCCGTGGCGCGGGCTCGCCGGGAGCTGCCCGATGGCTCCGTGGTCGAGGAGGAGGCCCGCTTCGACCTCGCCACCGGGGTGGAGCGGGCCCGGCGCCGGCTCGTGCGGCCGGACGGGACCGTGCTCGAGGGCACCGCGCGGCTGCGGTACTACCGGCCCGACGAGTGGGGGACGCTCGCGGGCGCGGCGCGGCTGCGCGTACTCGAGCTCACGAGCACGACGGGGGTGAGGGTGGACGGGCCGGAGGCGCCGGATCTGATCGCCCTGATGGAGAAGGCCTAGATCGGCGGCTGCTCCCGCGACTGCGCCAGCGCGCCGAGCTCCTGCTCGGGGATCGACAGGAACGCGGCGGCGCACCGCGGGTCGAACTGCGTCCCGATGCAGCGCTCGATCTCCGCGCGCGCCGCCTCGGGCGAGGAACGGGCGCGGTAGGGGCGGTTGCTCGTCATCGAGTCGTAGGTGTCCGCGAGCGCGAAGATCCGGGCCGAGAGCGGGATCTCGTCTCCGGCGAGGCCGCGCGGATACCCGGTGCCGTCGAACCGCTCCTGGTGCGCGAGCACCATCTCGGCCGGCCGGGCCAGGAAGTCGACCGTGCGGAGGATGTTGAAGCCGATCTGCGGGTGGGTCCGCATGACCGTCCACTCGTCGGCCGAGAGCTGCCCGCCCTTGAGCAGGATGGCGTCGGGCACGCCGATCTTGCCGATGTCGTGGAGGAGGGCGCCGCGGCCGACCTCGGGGAGCCGTTCGTCGGGGAGGCCCATCCGCCGCGCGACGGCGAGCGTGTACCGGACCACCCGCTGCGAGTGGTCGCCGGTGTCGTGCTCGCGGGCGTCCAGCGCCGCGACCAGGGTCCAGAGCGTCTGCGAGTAGGTGGACTGGAGGTTCTCCAGCGTGCGCGAGAGCTCCGCAGTCTTCTCCTGCACGCGGTTCTCGAGGCTGCGCCGGTACCGCTGCCGCGCCAGCTCCAGCCGTCGCCGCCCGAGGGCCCGCTCGATCGCGCGGACGAGCTCGGTGATCCGGGGAGGCTTGAGGAGGTAGTCGGCCGCGCCGTTCCGCAGGCACTGCACCGCGGCCTCGGTGTCGCCGAAGCCGGTCAGCATGATGACCGCGGCGTCCGGCTGGACCTCGCGCAGGCGATCGAGGAGCCAGAACCCGTCGCGCTCCGGCATGCGGACGTCGCAGATGACGAGCGGGTACTCGACGTGCTGCGCCGCGTCGAGCGCCGCCTCGGCGCCGTCCACCGCCTTGGAGTCGTAGCCCTCGGAACGAAGGAGGACCTGGATGACGTCGCGCACCGAGGCGTCGTCGTCCACGATCAGGATCCGCGTCGAATCCGGCGAGGGGGTGTCGGACATGAAGGCAGCGTCGAGCGACGTTTCCGTTCGTGCGATGAAACCCACGTGGGCGCGGACGAAGGGACTATACCATGCGACGTAGCGCCGCCATGATGACGGAGAAAGGATGTTCCGAGCCCTCGGCGCCTTGACCTGACCAGGGCGCCCCACTACATCGCCGGGGCTGGCAAATGTCAGAGCCCTCGAAGCACAGCCTGCCCGTCGTGGGCACGCAACTTCCCGCCACTCCACGCGAGCTGGCCGAGAGCATGCGCGCGAACGGCAAGCCCATTCGCGCCGCGAAGCCCGGCTGGCTCAAGGTCAATCTCCCGGGCGGAGCGCGATATCAGACCGTTCGCGAGACGCTCGCGCGCCTGCGGCTCCACACCGTCTGCGCCGAGGCGCAGTGCCCGAACGTGGGCGAGTGCTGGGGCGGCGGGACCGCCACGGTCATGCTCATGGGCGATACCTGCACGCGCGGGTGCAGGTTCTGCCACGTGAAGACGGCGGCGCGGCCGCCGCCGCTCGATCCGGACGAGCCGCGCCACCTGGCCGAGGCCGTCGGCCAGCTCGGGCTCGACTACATCGTGGTGACGAGCGTCGATCGCGACGACCTGAAGGACGGTGGCGCGGGCCACTTCGCCGACGCCATCCGGCGGCTCAAGGAGATCCCGGGCCTCCTCGTCGAGGTGCTGACGCCCGACTTCCAGGGCGACGCCGAGGCGGTGCGCACCGTCGGCTGCGCCGGCCCGGACGTCTTCGCGAACAACATCGAGACCGTGCGCCGGCTCACGCCCGTCGTGCGCGACGCGCGCGCCGGCTACGACCAGACGCTGGGTGTGCTCGCCCGGATGAAGGCCGAGTTCCCGAAGGTGGTCACCAAGTCCTCGATCATGGTCGGGCTGGGCGAGACCGAGGCCGAGGTCCTGGAGACGATGCGCGATCTGCGCGCGACCGGCGTCGAGATCCTCACGCTCGGTCAATATCTGCGCCCGAGCGCCTGGCATCTCCCGGTGCAGGAGTGGGTGTCGCCCGAGGGGTTCGCGGCATACCGCGCCCGCGGCCTCGAGCTCGGGTTCCGCTACGTCGCCGCGGGACCGCTCGTGCGCTCGTCCTACCGTGCCGCGGAGCTGTTCCTGCGCGGCGAGATCGCCGACCGGCAGCGCTGATCCCGAGCAGGAGGCTCGATGAGGCGAGAGGACGAGGTGGGGCCCGCCCTGGAGCCGGTGCTTGACGAGGGTCAAGGAGCATTGCCTCACCGTGAAGTCGGCCGGGTGGATCCCCAGGGCGCCCGGTTCCTCCGCGAGTTCCCGGTCCAGCGGATCCTGGACGAGGAAGGGCGCGCCGATCCATCGGCGGAGCTGCTTCCGGACGAGGCGGTGCGGCCGCTCTACCGCTGGATGGTCCTCTCGCGCGCCCTCGACGAGCGTATGGTCACCCTCCAGCGCCAGGGGCGGATCGGGTTCTACGTCGGGGCGTTCGGCGAGGAGGCGGCCATCGTCGGCACGGCCGGCGGCATGGAGGAGGGGGACTGGATCTTCCCCTGCTATCGCGAACACGTGGCCGCGCTCATGCGCGGGTTCCCGCTGACCGGCTTCCTCCACAACCTGTTCGGCAACTCGGTGGACGTCGTCAAGGGCCGGCAGATGCCCTGCCACGAGGCCTGGCGGCCCGGCCGTTTCCTCTCGGTGAGCTCGCCCATCGGCACGCAGATCCCGCAGGCGGTGGGCGCGGCGTGGGCGGCGCGCATCAAGGGGGAGGAGATGGTCTCGCTCGTCTACTTCGGCGACGGGGCCACGAGCGCGCACGACTTCCACACAGCGATGACCTTCGCCGCCATCCGGCGCGTCCCGGTGGTCTTCGCCTGCCGGAACAACGGCTGGGCGATCTCCACGCCGGTCGAGGAACAGATGGCGACCGAGACCATCGCCCAGAAGGCGCACGCCTACGGCATGCGCGCCGAGCGCGTCGACGGCAACGACCTCCTCGCCGTCCACGCCGCCACCCGCCGCGCCCGCGCGCTCGCCGCAGCGGGGGAGGGGCCGACGCTGCTCGAGCTCGTCACCTACCGCATGGAGGGCCACTCCACCTCCGACGACCCGCGCGCCTACCGGCCCGACGTCCTGCTCGAGCCCTGGAAGCGGCGCGACCCGATCCGGCGAGTCCGCAGCCACCTCCTGCGCCGCGGCGCGCTGGACGACGCGGGCGACGCGCGGCTCCGGGACGAGGTACGCGCGGAGATCGTCGCCGCCCTGCGCGAGGCGGAGTCGCGCGCCCCGAAGCCGTCGGTCGCGAGCCTCTTCGCCGAGGTCTACGCCGAGCCGCTCCGTCAGCAGCGCGAGCAGCTCGAGGAGCTCGAGTCGGCCCTCGCCGACGACGCCCGGATCTCCGATCCCCGCCACGCCGACGCCTGAGGTCCGCGATGCCCGTGATGAACGTGCTCCAGGCGGTGAACGACGCGCTCAAGGTGGAGATGCGGCGAAACCCGGACGTGGTGGTGCTCGGCGAGGACGTGGCCCGGTTCGGCGGCGTCTTCCGCGCCACGCAGGGCCTCTACGAGGAGTTCGGCGCCGAACGCGTCATCGATACCCCCCTCGCCGAGGGCGGCATCGTCGGGACCGCCATCGGCATGGCCCTCTACGGGCTCCGGCCGGTCCCGGAGATCCAGTTCGCGGACTACATCTTCCCGGCGATGGATCAGCTCGTGAACGAGGCCGCGAAGTACCGCTACCGATCCGGCGGCCAGTACTCGTGCCCGATGGTGGTCCGCGCGCCGTACGGGGGCGGGATCAAGGGCGGGCACTACCACTCGCAGTCGCCCGAGGCGTTCTTCATCCACACGCCCGGTCTCAAGGTGGTCGTGCCCTCGAACCCGCACGACGCGAAGGGGCTCCTCCTCTCGGCGCTCCGCGACCCCGACCCGGTGCTCTTCTTCGAGCCGAAGCGCGTCTATCGCGCCGCCAAGGGCGAGGTGCCCGCTGGCGAGTACCTGGAGGAGCTCGGGAAGGCGCGGATCACCCGGACCGGCGCGCAGGTGACGATCCTCGCCTGGGGGGCGATGTGGCACGAGGCGGACCTGGCCGCCCGCGAGGCGGCCGCCGAGGGCGTGGACTGCGAGGTGATCGACCTCCGCTCGCTCCAGCCGCTCGACCTCGACACGATCGTCGCCTCGGTCTCGAAGACCGGACGCGCGGTGGTGGTGCACGAAGCGCCACGCACGTGTGGCTTCGGCGCGGAGCTGTCTGCGCTCATCCAGGAGCGGTGCTTCCTGCACCTCGAGGCGCCGGTGGCCCGGATCACCGGGTTCGACACGCCGTTCCCGTACACGCTCGAGAACGAGTACCTGCCGCGCGCGCCGCGCATCCTGCGGG
>JAEZXM010000473.1 GCA_023419875.1 Pseudomonadota bacterium
GGCCAGAACGGCTCGGCACCGCAGGTGAACGGTGGGCCCGCGCCGCAGGCCGCCCCGGGCGCGGCCTCCCAGCCCGAGGTGACCGAGGAGGTCGAGGGCGTCCTCCAGTTCGAGGGCAAGGGGAACGGGTACCTGCGCGATCCGAAGCGGAGCTACCTGCCGCAGCCCTTCGACGTCGAGGTCCCGCGGTGGATGGTGGAGCGGAACCACCTCCAGCCCGGCCTGGTGGTGAAGGGCCTCGCCGCGGTCCGGAACATGAAGCGGGTGCTCACCCGCATCGACACGCTCGAGGGCGCCGATCCCATCGCGGTGGCCCGGCGGACCCACTTCCACAACCTCACCGCCACCGACCCCACCGAGCGCCTGGTGATGGAGACCCGGCCGGACGAGATGATCGGCCGCGTCCTCGACCTCATCGCGCCCATCGGGCTCGGAGCGCGCGGCCTGCTCACCTCGCCACCCAAGGCCGGCAAGACGATCATGCTCCAGCGGATCGCCCAGGCGATCACCGCCAACCGGCCCGACGTGCACCTCACGGTCCTCCTCGTGGACGAGCGTCCCGAGGAGGTCACCGACATGAAGCGGAACATCAAGGGCGAGGTGATCGGCTCGTCCAACGACCGTCCCACCGAGGAGCACCTGCACGTCGCCGAGATGGTGCTCGAGCGGTCCAAGCGGCTCGTCGAGGGCGGCAAGGACGTCGTGATCCTGCTCGACTCGATCACCCGGCTCTCGCGCGCCTACAACAAGGAGGTCGAGTCCTCCGGGCGCACCCTGACCGGCGGCGTCGACAGCCGCGCGCTCGAGCGTCCCAAGCGGCTGTTCGGCTCGGCCCGCAAGGCCGAGGAGGGCGGCTCGCTCACCATCCTCGCCACCGCGCTCATCGACACCGGCTCGCGCATGGACGAGGTGATCTTCGAGGAGTTCAAGGGCACCGGCAACATGGAGGTGGTGCTCTCGCGCCAGCTCGCCGAGCGCCGGATCTTCCCGGCGATCGACATCGGCGCCACCGGCACCCGCAAGGAGGAGAAGCTCTTCTCGGCGAAGGAGATCGAGAAGGTGCGCCGCCTGCGCGGGGCGCTCGCGTCCCTCAAGCCGGTCGAGGCGATGGAGCGGCTCCTCAAGAAGCTCTCCGAGTTCGAGACGAACGAGGAGTTCCTGTCGAGCTTCTGAGCAATCCGCCTGCTCTGGGACGGACGCCTCCCGCGTGCGGGGAGGTGCGCGTGACGCACACGAGCTTTACGTCTTGATTTCCAATGGACCCCCGCCTTGCGCCCGCCGGGAGCGCCTGTTCTACTTCTGCCATGTCGGATCGGGTGCTGGTCGTCGACGACGACGAGCTCATCCTCAAGGCGCTCGCCCGCATCCTCGAGACCGCGGGGTACGCCACCAGCTGCTACGACACCCCCGAGGAGGCGCTCGAGGCGATCGAGGGTGAGAACCCGGTCGTCGTCATCTCCGACTACATGATGCCCACCATGGACGGGGTGGCCTTCCTCAAGGCGGCCCGCGTCCGGTGCCCGACGGCGGTGCGGATCCTCTGCACCGCCGCCGAGGACTTCCGGGTGGCGCTCCAGGCGGTCAACGCCGGCGAGGTGTTCCGGATCATCTCCAAGCCGTGGCACCAGCAGGAGCTGCTCGGCACGGTCCAGCAGGCCGCCGACTCCGCCAAGCTCCGGCGCGAGAACGAGCGCCTCACCGCCGAGGTGCAGCGCCAGAACGGGCAGCTCCGCGAGGTGAACACCCGGCTCGAGGAGATGGTCCAGCAGCGTACCCAGGCGCTCCTCGAGGGGCTCATCGCCGCGCTCGACTACCGCGACGCCGAGACCCAGTGGCACTCCCGGCGCGTGTCGCTCTACGCGCGGCGGCTCGCCGAGGCGCTCGGCCTGGAGGAGCCGGAGCTGACGGTGATCGAGCACGGGGCCCTGCTCCACGACATCGGCAAGATCGGCGTCCGCGACCTCGTCCTCCTCAAGCCCGGCCCGCTCACGACCGAGGAGTGGAGCGAGATGCGCCGGCACCCGGAGCTCGGGTGGGCGCTGCTCCAGCGCGTGGACTATCTCCGCCCGGCCTCGGTCATCGTGCTCCAGCACCAGGAGAAGTGGGACGGCTCGGGCTACCCCAAGCGACTCAAGGGGACGGAGATCGGGATCGGAGCGCGGATCTTCCACGTGGTCGACACGCTGGACGCGATCACCAGCGACCGCCCGTACCGGCGGTCGCGGCCGTTCGCGGAGGCGCGGAGCGAGATCGAGCGCTGCCGCGGCACGCAGTTCGACCCCGCGGTGGTGGACGCCTTCCTGGCCGTGCCGGCCGAGGACTGGGAGCGCATCCGGCTCGACGTCGAGACGGTGGCGGTGCTCTCCGCCGACCTGGCCGAGGCGGCGCCGAGCGGCGAGGAGCTGCTCAACGCCCTCGAGCTGGGCTCCGGGTATTGAGGTCCGGAGCGGCGGTCGTCCGCAGCGCCTCCGGAAACGCGCTCGCCAGGATCCGCGCCACCGCCGGCGCGCCGTCGCGCGCGGCGAAGGGGCGGAGCGCGTCGCGCAGCTCGCTCGCCCACCGCCAGCGCCGCTCCGGCTCGCGCGCCAGGGCCCGGAGCACGACCCGGTCC
>JAEZXM010000074.1 GCA_023419875.1 Pseudomonadota bacterium
CCCGAGTTCGTGGCGCGCTGGCCGGAGCGGATGATCAACATCCACCATTCCTTCCTGCCCGCGTTCGTTGGTGCGGACCCGTACCGCCAGGCGTACGAACGAGGGGTGAAGGTGGTCGGGGCCACGGCCCACTACGTGACCGCCGAGCTCGACGCGGGACCGATCATCGAGCAGGACGTGGCGCGCGTCTCGCACCGCGACTCGGTGGACTCTCTCAAGTCGCTCGGCCGTGACCTGGAGCGCCGCGTGCTCGCGCGCGCCGTGCGCTGGCACTGCGAGGACCGGGTCCTCGTGCACGGGAACAAGACGGTGGTCTTCAGCTAGCGGCTCACGCCCGCGGCCGCGCAGCCGGCTTCTGCTCCCCTTCACCCTCGAGCGCCCCGTCCCCCGGCGCCGCCTCCTGCTTCGAGCGATCGGGGATGAGCACGGACGCGAGGACGGAGAGTCCGAGCAAGGCGGCGATGACCGTGAGCGAGACCCAGATCGGCACCTCGATCCAGTGCTCGGTCAGCATCTTCGCGCCCACGAACGCCAGCACGAGCCCGAGCCCGACCTTGAGATACCGGAACGCGCCGAGCATCCCGGCGAGCAGGAAGTAGAGCGCCCGGAGCCCGAGGATCGCGAAGATGTTGGAGGTGAAGACGATGAACGGATCGCTCGTGATCGCGAAGATCGCGGGGATCGAGTCGAGGGCGAACACGATGTCCGTGGCCTCGATGGCAACGAGGACGGCGAGCAGCGGCGTCGCGAGCCAGCGCCCGCCCTCCTTCACGGTGAAACGCGCGCCGCGGTAATCGGACACGGCGGGCACCACCCGCCGGAAGACGCGGAGGGCCGGGTTCCGCTCGGGGTGCTGCTCGCCCTCCCCCGCCGTGAGCAGCCGGATCCCGGTGAACACCAGGAACGCGCCGAAGACGTAGATCACCCAGTGGAACGACTGGATGAGCGCCGCGCCGGCGAAGATGAACGCGGCGCGCATCACGAGGGCGCCGAGGATGCCCCAGAAGAGCACCCGGTGCTGGAGCTTTGCGGGGACCGAGAAGTACGAGAACAGGACGAGGAAGACGAAGAGGTTGTCGACCGAGAGCGCCTTCTCGATGAGGTAGCCGGTCAGGAACTCCAGCGCGCGGACCGGACCGAACCAGTGCCAGACGCCCAGGTTGAAGACGAGAGCCAGGCTGATCCAGACCACCGACCAGATCGCCGCCTCCCGCGGGCGCACCGCGTGCTCCTTGCGATGGAATACCCCCAGATCCAGCGCGAGCATCGCGAGCACGAAAACGAGGAAACCGATCCACAGCGCGGGGGTGCCGATGCTCTGCATTCCATTCACTCCGGTGGGCGCGCTCGAGGGGGCACGTCCGGGTTGCTCAGCCAGCGGGCGGCCAGGCTACGACGCCTGAACGACCCCCGTCGAACATTCTGCGGCCGACCCCGCCCGAGGCTCGCCCGGCGGCGCGTGCGGCGGGTGCGCGCAGAGGCGTCTGCCCCTTCGTTTGCGGGACGGGCTCTGGACCCGACAGTCCCGAGCCCCAATGCGAATGATCTCTTGAAAGGAGGCCGACCGTGAACCGCGACGAGATCGAAGGGAAGGTCGAAGAGGTGAAGGGGAACGTGAAGAAGCGGATCGGCGGCGCGACCGAGAGCCCAGGCACGCAGGCCGAGGGCTGGGCCGAGGAGCAGAAAGGCAAGCTCCAGAAGAAGATCGGAGAGGCCGAGGACGAATCGGCGCGCCGCGAGGACGAGTAGCGTGGAGCCGGGCGGGCGGAGCGCGGGACGGAGTGTTTCCCGCCTTCGCCCGCCGGCGCTAGTGCGCGACGCCTCCGCCGCGGCGATCGTTCGCGAAGCTCCCGGCGAACGTGCGGGGCTCCTCCTGGATCCGGAAGAGCGGGCACTTCTCACAGGACCAGCTGTCCCAGTCCAGCTTCACGGCCACGTCCAGACAGGCGTCGTAGTGGAAGCAGTACAGGTTCCGGTGGCCGGAGACGGTTGCCTCGGAGCGAATGAGGGTGGCGAGCGGAGTTGGATTGGGCTGGGTGTGCACCTTCGACTCCCCGGGTGATGGCGCAACTTGGAGGTGGGAACAGGCAGGCGGGCTCTGCATTCCCAGCCCGGCGGCTTCCCGGCCTCGTGAACCGCTCGTCCTCGTCGGGCCCGAGCGGATCTCGGGACGTCGTTCCGGCGAGGGCGAATCGTTACAGCACGATATAACAAACCCGCGCCCGGCCACGCGCGGCGCGCCGACGCGCGACCGGGTTTCGACCATAGGCACCCGGCGCGAATGCGCCAGGCCATCCCCCCGCCCCCAGCGACAACGTACCGCATCCGTGGGCATACTGAGCGTGAAGCACCGGCGGGGTGCGGCAGCCCGCTCGTTCGAGGGACGCCTCAGGAGGCTGGCGCGCGGAGCCGTGCGCCATCAAGCCTTTGAGCGAACGTCGTAGGTCTCGCCCGGGTGCCCCGGGAGGAGTGGTGCCGATGGCGCAGGCTTGGACCCTCGACTCGACGGTGACGCTGCAGGGCGGCATCCGGATGCCCATGCTGGGACTCGGGGTGTGGCAAACGGCGGCGGGCGAGGAGACGCGCAGCGCCGTGCGGACCGCGCTGGAGTGCGGATACCGGCTCCTCGACACCGCACGCATCTACCACAACGAGACGGACGTGGGCGCCGCGGTCCGCGAGAGCGGTGTGCCTCGCGAGCAGGTCTTCGTCACGACCAAGCTGTGGAACACCGACCACGGCTACGACCGCACCCTCCGCGCCTGCGACCAGAGCCTCGCGCGGCTGGGCCTCGAGCAGGTGGACCTGTACCTCGTCCACTGGCCTGCGCCGGGCCGCCGCGACACCTGGCGAGCGATGGAGCGGCTCCTCGCCGACGGCAAGGCTCGCGCGATCGGCGTGTCCAATTACACGGTTCGCCACCTGGACGAGCTGCTGGGCGATTGCCGCATCTCACCGAGCGTCAATCAGGTGGAGTTCTCCCCCTTCCTCCACCAGCGCGAGCTGCTCGCGTACTGCCGCGCCAGGAAGATCCAGCTCGAGGCCTACGGGCCCCTGGTCCGCGGGCGCCGCATGGATCACTCGGTGATCGCCCGTGTCGCCCGGAAGCACGCGCGGACGCCCGCGCAGGTGCTCGTCCGCTGGGGGATCGAGCACGAGCTCGTCACGATCCCGAAGTCCGCCCGCCCGGAGCGGATCCGCGAGAACGCCGACGTGTTCGGGTTCGCGCTCGACGCCGAGGACCTCGCCGCGATGGACGCGCTCGACGAGGGCTACCGGACGGCGTGGGATCCGACGGACGCGGAGTAGGCGCTAGGCCCTCAGCGCCGTCCCCACGATCGCCTTCGCCTCCTCCAGGATCCGGGCGAGGTGCTCGTCGCTCCGGAAGCTCTCCGCGTAGATCTTGTAGACGTCCTCGGTCCCCGACGGCCGAGCGGCGAACCAACCCTCGGCGGTCGCGACCTTGAGGCCGCCGATCTCGGCGCCGTTCCCGGGTGCGCGCGTGATGCGGGCGACGATGGCGTCGCCGGCGAGCGTCGTCGCCTTCACCGCCTCGGGCGAGAGGGCCTTCAGGACCTTCTTCTCCGCGGGGGTGGCCGGCGCATCCACACGCGCGTAGCGCGGCGCGCCCAGCTCCGCGGTCATCTCCTGGTGCAGCTCGCCCAGGTCCTTGTCCATCCGCGCCTGGATCTCCACCGCCAGCAGATCCATGACGATGCCGTCCTTGTCGGTCGTCCAGGTGGTGCCGTCGCGCCGGAGGAAGCTCGCCCCGGCGCTCTCCTCGCCGCCGAAGCCGATCGAGCCGTCGAGCAGCCCCGGCACGAACCACTTGAAGCCCACCGGCACCTCCACGAGCTTTCGGCCGAGCCGCTCCGCCACCCGGTCGACGAGCGCCGACGAGACGAGCGTCTTCCCCACGCCCGCCTCAGGCGACCAGCCGGGCCGGTTCCGGAACAGGTAGTCGATCGCCACCGCCAGGACGTGGTTCGGGTTCATGAGGCCGACGCTCGGAGTGACGATCCCGTGCCGGTCGGAATCGGCGTCGTTGCCGAAGGCGAGATCGAACCGATCCTTCATGGCCACGAGGTTCGCCATCGCGAACGGCGAGGAGCAGTCCATGCGGATCTTGCCGTCGTGGTCGAGCGGCATGAAGCCGAAGGTCGGGTCCACGATCGGATTCGTGACCGTGAGGTCGAGCCCGTACCGCTCCGCGATCCGCCCCCAGTAGTGGATGTTGGAGCCGCCGAGCGGATCGACCCCGACGCGCAGGCGCGCGCTCCGGGCCACGTCCATGTCCACCGCGCTCCCGAGGTCGTCCACGTAGGGGCCGACGTAGTCGCGGCTCCGGGCGCCGAACCGGGCCCGGTCGTAGGGCACACGCTTCACCTCGCGGTTCCCGTCCTCGAGGAGCGCGTTCGCGCGCTGCTCCATGGCCCCGGTGATGGACGTGTCGGCAGGGCCGCCGTCGGGCGGGTTGTACTTGATGCCGCCGTCCTCGGGCGGGTTGTGCGACGGGGTGATCACGATCCCGTCGGCGAGCCCGGACGTCCGCCCGCGGTTGTGTCCCAGGATCGCGTGGGAGATGACGGGAGTGGGGACCGGGGCTCCGACCTCGGAGACGACCACCTCCACGCCGTTCGCGACGAGCACCTCGAGGGCCGTCCGCTCGGCCGGCCCGGAGAGCGCATGGGTGTCCGCTCCGAGGAACAGCGGACCGGTGACGCCCGACCGGCGGCGGTGCTCGCAGATCGCCTGCACGACCGCCAGGATGTGGGCCTCGTTGAAGCTCCGGCGCAGCGACGAGCCGCGATGTCCGGAGGTTCCGAAGGCGACGCGCTGCGCGGGCTCGCGAGGGTCCGGCGCCTCGGCGGCGTAGCGTCGGAGGAGCTCGGGGACGTCCACGAGGACGTCGCGCGGGGCGGGCTTGCCTGCAAGGGGGTGGGCCATGCACTGGATACTGGCACGGCCCCGCCCCTTGTCACGACCTCTCGCGGGCCGGAAAATGGCCGCATGCTTCTCGCTCCACTGGTCGCCGCCCTGCTGCTCGCCGGTCCGGCGGCCCCCACCACCGCCTGGCGAACCCTCGAGCCCGGCCTGGAACTCGGGTTGTTCGACGGGCCCCCCGGCGCCGCCGGCGACGGGAAGATCGCGATCGTCCGGCTCGACCCCGAGAGGTTCGAGCTGCGCCTGCTCAACGCGTCCGCCCCGGGCGAGGGCAGCCCTCTTTCCGCGCGGAGCTGGGCCAAACGTTCCGGCGCCTCCGCCGTGATCAACGCCGGCATGTACCAGGCCGACTACCGGACGGCGGTCTCGCTCATGCGGACCCGGGACCACGTGAACCAACGGCGGCTCTCCAAGGACCGGACCGCGCTGCTCTTCGATCCCCATGAGGCGAAGGCGCCGCGCGTGCGCATGGTGGACCGGGACTGCGAGGACCTCGACGTCGAGGCGCGGAGGTACGGGACCGTCGTCCAGTCGATCCGGATGCTCTCCTGCGAGCGGAAGAACGTCTGGGCACCGTCCGATCGCCGCTGGTCGATCGCCGCCGTCGGCGTGGACGGGGCCGGCCGCGTGCTGTTCGTGCACGCGCAGTCCGCCTGGCCGGTGCACGAGTTCGTGAACGCGCTCCTCGCGCTCCCCATCGACATCCGGCGGGCGATGTACCTCGAGGGCGGCCCCGAGGCGCAGCTCTTCGCGCGCGGCGGCGGTGCCGAGGTGGAGCGCCTCGGCGCCTTCACCGGCGCGCAGGCGACCCTCACGAGCGAGGGCTGGCCGGTGCCGAACGTGATCGCCGCCGTCCGACGGCGGTAACGCCGTCCGCTCGGGGCGGGAAAGCCGGGCTACTTCGGCGCCGCCGCGCCGCCCGCCGGGACGGGCAGCGGCTCCTGGGCCTCCGGGATCTTCCCGCCCGCCATGGCGATCGCCTTCACCTCCGCCTGCCGGGCGAGATCGATCGCCTCGGCGAGGATCCGCGCCAGCTCCTGCGGGGCGTGGAAGCCCATCGAGTTCTCGGCCGCCACGAAGTCGAGGCGCCACTGCGAGGCGCGCTGGAGATCGGCGATCTCCTTCAGCGCGGGGTCCTTCGCCACCGCCTCCTGCCACAGCGCCAGCTGAGCGGCCTTGAGCTCCGCGGCGAGCGCCTTCTCCCGATCCGCGGGGGCGAGCGCCGCCCACCCCGGCCGCGTCTCGGCCGCCTTGGTGGCACGCGCGGTGGCCTCCGCGCGGTGGGCCGCGTCGAAGGGCTTCCGCACCGCGACGATCGCGTCGAGCATCCGGGTGGCAGCCTGGCCCGCCCTCGTCATGAGCGCGAAGTGCCGATCCTGGATCCCCTCGGCCCGCGCCCGGAGCTCCTGGTCCGAGTACGGATGGCAGGTCTGGCAGGAGCGGTTCACCATCAGCAAGGGACTGCGGACCCAGTGCTCGGAGACCTTGAGCGCGCCCTCGCGCTTGTACGGCATGTGACAGTCGGCGCAGGCGACCCCGCTCCGGGCGTGGACGCCCTGGCTCCAGACCTCGAACTCCGGGTGCTGCGCCTTGAGCACGTCCATGCCGGTCTCCGCGTGCACCCAGTCCTTGAAGCGGCCGCCCTTCACCTGGAGCCCGTCGTAGTGGCGCTCCATCTGCTCGACCTTGAGCCCCTCGTTCCAGGGGAAGAAGATCGTCATGCCCTTCCCGCAGTAGTACTCGACGTGGCACTGCCCGCAGACGAAGGAACGCATCTCCTGGCGCGTCCCGTCGACGTTCGGGTCGTACGGGTTCGTCCGGTCGCCCGCGCGCCACCGTTCGACGCTGGGCAGGTGCGGGACGGGGTCGGATGACAGCGCGAGCTTCTGGATCCCGGCGATGAACCCCGGTCGCGTGACCCGCAGCTCCATGCTCCGGGGGTCATGGCAGTCCACGCAGGAGACCGGGTGCGCCTTCCCGCCGGTCGTCTGCTCGAGCATCGCGTGCGCGTCCCAGTAGTCCATCCCCCCGACGGCCTCCAGCCCGCGCTGTACCTGCTCCGCCGGCGTGCCCCCGGGCAGCGCCTCGCGCCCGAGCTTGCGGTAGAGCGGCATGATCGACGCATGGCAGTGAAGGCAGTTGCCCGACTGCTTCGCCTCGGCCGGCACGTTCCGCTTCGTGACCTCCTGGTCCGCGAGCATGAAGGCGTGGCCGCGCCGATCGCGGTAGTCCACGGAGAAGAGGTAGCCGGCGAAGATCCGCCGGAGCCAGGGATCGCGCTCGGCCTTCTGCGGCGGGAGGGTGCCCTCCGGACCGACCACGCTGCCGCCGTACTTGGTGTGGGTGGGCTCGGCGGTCCGGAGGTAGCCGTCGTACTGGCGCGGCCAGTTGACGCCCCACTTCGCCGGGTCGACGTCGTCCTCGGTGACCTCGACCAGCTTCAGGAAGGGGTTCTTCGCCTCCTGCTTGCGCTCGAAGATGTTGAGGAGCAGGGCGGTGATGCCGGCGGTGATCACCGCCACCGCGGCGGCGACGGCCACATAGGTGAGGAGCGCGCGCCGCCCGGTCCGGAATTCCATGGTGACCTCGTCATCTCCGTGCGCCGTGCCCGACGGCCCGGTGGCACTGCACGCAACGGATCGCGTTGTCCGCCCAGGTGCTGCCCCGCACCACGTCGTGGACGAGGTCGCCGTGGCAGCGCAAGCAGTTGTCCTGGAGGATCTGGCTGTTGGACTGCTTGATCTGGATGGGCTCGTCGAACGCCTGGCCCGCGCCCGGCTCGTCCGGACGGGGAGGCTGGAAGGTGAAGCCCATCGAGTGGTGATAGCCGTTCCGCGCCTTGGCGACGTACTTCGCCGGGAAGCTCGGCGGCACGTGGCAGTCGTTGCACGTCGCGACCGCGTGGTGCGGCCCCTTGCGCCACGAGTCGAACTGCTCGTTCATGATGTGGCAGTTCTTGCAGGCGGCAGGGTCGTTCGAGAGGTAGGCGAACCCCGAGGCGTAGGTGAACGTGACGGTCCCCACGCCGACCATCGCCCCGAAGAGCGCGGCCAGCGCCGCCCACCGTCCCGACCATCCCGAAGACCCCAAGGCGCGTCCCCTTTCCGGGGATGGAACCAGTGAATCGCCCGGGGGTCCAGCACCCGGAGAGGGAGCGACGACCGGGGTCACGCGCCGGTCGGGATCGACGTCCGCTCCACCACCTGCCGGAGCACGAAGCTCGACCGGACTCCGGTCACGCCTTCGATCCGGGTGATCTTGTCGAGGAGCAGGGCCTGGTAGCCATCCATGTCCCGGACGACGACCTTGAGCACGTAGTCCGCCTCTTCGCCGGCGATCAGCAGGCACTCCAGCACCTCAGGGAGCACCCGCACCTTCGCCTCGAAGTTGGCGAACCGCTCCGGCGTGTGGCGGTCGAGGGCGATGTGCACGAGCGCCGTCAGCGAGAGCCCGAGCTTGCGAGCGTCCACGATGGCCCGATAGCCGACGATGAAACCCCGTTGCTCCAGCGCGCGCACACGCCGGAGGCACGGCGAGGGGGAGAGGCCGATCTTGTCCGCGAGATCCTGGTTGGCGAGCCGTCCGTCGCGCTGCAGGTGCTCGAGGATGAGCCGGTCGAAACGATCGAGCGGGGTGGCGTTGGGCATGTGCTGTCCTGTCGCAGCGAGCAGTCGTCACGTTTCTGCCATGGAAAGCGATCCGTGCGCAATTATATTGCGTGGACCCACCCTGCCGGGCTGCGTCTTCGCAAGCACCTGCTCCCCGCCCTTCCCTACTCTCCGTTCACCATGATCGAGAACCCGCGCACCAAGTACGTCCCCTCCCGCACCGTCGATCTCTCCGACCGCCGCTGGCCGTCCCGCGCCGTCACCCGCGCGCCGACCTGGATGAGCACCGATCTCCGCGACGGGAACCAGGCGCTCTTCGAGCCGATGAGCGTCGAGAAGAAGCTCCGGATGTTCCGGACGCTCTGCGCGATCGGCTTCAAGGAGATCGAGGTCGCGTTCCCCTCCGCCTCGCAGACCGACTTCGACTTCGTCCGCCTGCTCGTCGAGGGCGGTCACGTCCCGGACGACGTCACCCTGGTCGTGCTCACGCAGGCGCGCGAGCACCTCATCCGCCGCACCATGGAGTCGATCCGCGGGGCGAAGCGGGCCATCGTCCACTTCTACGTCGCCACCGCGCCGCTCTTCCGCGAGGTGGTGTTCCGGATGACGAAGGACGAGGTGGTGAAGATGGCGGTGGACTCGGTCCGCCTGATCCGCACGCTCGCGGCCGATGTCCCGGACACGGACGTACGCCTGGAGTACAGCCCCGAGGTGTTCGTCTCCACCGAGCTCGAGTTCGCGAAGGAGATCTGCGACGCCGTGGTCGAGGCTTCCGGCGCCACCCCCGACCGCAAGATCATCCTCAACCTGCCGGCGACGGTCGAGGTCGCGACCCCCAACGTCTACGCCGACCAGATCGAGTGGATGCACCGCAACCTGGCGCGGCGCGACGCCGTGATCCTGAGCGTGCACCCGCACAACGATCGCGGCTCGGCGGTGGCCGCGGCGGAGCTGGCGATGATGGCCGGCGCCGAGCGCGTCGAGGGCTGCCTCTTCGGCAACGGCGAGCGGACGGGGAACGTCGACCTCGTCACCCTGGCGCTGAACCTCTACACGCAGGGCATCTCGCCCGGGCTGGACCTCTCCGACATCAACCAGGTGGCTCGCGTGGTCGAGGCCTGCACGCAGCTCCCCATCCACCCCCGTCACCCGTACGCCGGTGACCTGGTCTTCACCGCCTTCTCCGGCTCGCACCAGGACGCGATCAAGAAGGGCTTCGCCGCGGCGGCGGCGACGAGCGAGGGCGCATCCTGGCGCATCCCGTATCTGCCGATCGACCCCAAGGACGTCGGCCGGACCTACGACTCGATCATCCGGATCAACGGACAGTCCGGGAAGGGCGGCGTGGCCTACATCCTGGAGACGGTGCACGGCCTCACCCTGCCGCTGCGGCTCCAGGTGGAGCTCTCCGGCGCGGTCCAGCGCCACGCCGACGCCACCGGCGGTGAGATCACTCCCGACGAGCTGTGGGGCATCTTCTCGCGCGAGTACCTCGAGGCCCGAGAGCCCATCGCCTATCTCGGCCACGAGATCCTGGACGGCGGCCGCGGCCTCCAGGTCACCGTCGAGGTGCAGGGGCGGACGGTGGCGCTCGTGGGCCACGGGAACGGGCCCATCGACGCCCTGGTTCACGCCCTGAAGCTGCCCGTCCGCCTCCAGTCGTACGAGGAGCGATCGATGGGCGTGGGCGCAGACTCCCAGGCGGCGGCGATGGTCGAGCTGGCCGTGGACGGGGCCGGCCCGCGCTTTGGCGTGGGAGTGCACGAGAACATCGTCACCGCCTCCGTGCTGGCGGTCGTCTCCGCCGTCAACCGCGGGCTCCGGACGCTCGACGCCCCTGCCCGTCGCCGCGCCCTGGCGCCGCTCGAGGCCGCCGTCGCCGGGCGTCCGCACGAGCGCGTTCCCGCACGGGCGTGACACGCTCGGGCGCCGCTCGCGCGCCCGACCCCTGCTTCCCCGCACGGCCCACGGGCGGTGGGCCGCGAGGCCCGTGCGGGCGACCGGGAGCCGACCCAGATTGTCCTCCAACGGACGCAAATCCGAGGGGGACACATGACGAAGAGACTGGACAATCGTTGGTTTGCGCTCGCCCTGGCGGCGGCGATGGTCGCCGGGCCTGCCGTGGTCCGAGCGGAAGACAGCTCCAGCGACTCGGGCACGGCCGCCGAGGGCGCCGCCGAGGAGGCCGAGGTCACGACTCCGGAGCCGTCGAGCCCGAGCGCCGGCGGCATCGACCAGGAGAGCACGGGCAGCTCCGACGAGAGCGCCGAGATGGACACCGGCTCCACCGCCGAGAGCGGCGCGATGGACACCGGCTCGTCGGCGACGTCGGGCACGGGCACCGAGGGAACCTCGGGGACCGGCGAGGGGGCATCCGAGTCGGAGGTGACCAACCCCGAGCCGCCTTCCTCGGAGAGCGCGGGCGGCATCGACCCGAGCCAGGAGGACGCGGGCGACACGGGCAGCTCGGCCGGTTCGGGCACCGACTACGCGGAGTGAGGTGCACGGCACGCGGGGCGGGGTGGGC
>JAEZXM010000076.1 GCA_023419875.1 Pseudomonadota bacterium
CGTCCGACCGGAACGGATGGCGGCCGACGAGCATGCGGAAGGCGATGAGACCGACCGTGTACACGTCCGCGCGCGGGTCCACCGGAAGCCCCATCGCCTGCTCGGGCGAGAGGTACTCCGGCGTTCCGACCACGATCCCGGCCTGGGTGCCGGCCTCGCCGGCCGCCCGGGCGAACTTGGCGATGCCGAAGTCGAGCAGCTTCACCACCTCGCGGCCGCTGGACGTGCGTGCCAGGAACACGTTCTCGGGCTTGAGATCCCGGTGCACGACGCCGAGCTGGTGGGCGGCCTCGAGCCCCGCGCACACCTGCCAGAGCAGGGACACCGCGCGCGGCGGCGGGAGCCGCCCCTCCCGGCGCACCCGCTCGAACAGGCTCTCGCCGGTGAGGAGCTCCATGACCAGGTACAGGAGCCCGTCCTCGCTCCGGCCGAAGTCGGTGACCCGGACGATGTTGTCGTGCTCGAGCGCGCTCGCGATCTCCGCCTCGCGCCGGAACCGCTCGACGAGGTCTGGGGCGGAGCAGAGCTCGGGCCGGAGCACCTTGACGGCCACGTCCTTGCGGAGGTGGACGTGCCGCGCCCGGAACACCGCGCCCATGCCGCCCGTGGCGAGGTGCCCGGTGAGCTCGTACTTTCCGTCGAGGCGGACGCCGACCCAGGCGTCGGGGTCGAGGATCGGCGAGGCGGAGACGAGCGCGGACACCGGGGACGGATTCTACCCCGGCGGCGGTGCCGCATCGGCCCGCGACCGGGGGAAGCGACCAGCGCCCACCCTTCCCGACCCCGCACCCAGCGTACGGAGCGCCGCGTCGAGCCGCTCGGCGACGTGCTCCCACCGCCTGCCCGCCGCCACCCGCTCCCGCCCGCGCGCGCCCATCTCACGCGCTCCGGCGGGATCGTCGAGGATCTCGGCGAGCGCACCGCAGAGGGCGACGGCGTCGCCGGGCGGTACGAGCAGCCCCGTCACCCCGTCCTCGACGATCTCCGGGACCGCCTCGAGCCGGGTGCCGACGCAGGGCAGCCCGCATGCCATGGCGTCGAGGTAGGCGAGGCCGAACGGCTCGCGCAGCGTGGGCAGGCAGAAGACGGTCGCCTGGGCGAAGAGCGCCGGAAGCTCGTCCGGCTCGACCGGGCCGAGGTGAACGGCGTTCTCGGGGAGCGGGGGAGGGTGGCGCGGGCCGGCGACGAGCAGCCTCGCCTTGGGGTGGATGCGCCGCAGCCGGACGAAGGCGTCGAGCAGCACCGGCCCACCCTTCCGCGCGAAGTCCTTCCCCACGAAGAGCACGGTTCGCCCGTCGTCGAGCCGCGGCGCCTGCGCGGGATACACGTTCGCGCCCGCCCCCACCACGGCGACCCGATCCCGCGGCACGCCGTAATCCGCCACCAGCGAGCCCGCCACGTGCGCGGAGAAGCAGGCGACGAGCCGCGCGCCGCGGTAGACGGCCTCCTCCCGCGAACGCCAGCCCGGACCGTGGTCGGGGGGGGCGCGCAGGCCGAACTGCGGCCAGGGCGGGCTCCGCGCGGCGAGGGCGGTGGTGTGGTCCACGAGCAGCGCGTACGGAAGCCGGGGCGGCAGGCCGGGCGAGAGGATCGCGCCGTTCTGGAGCACGAGGTCCGGCGCCGGCCGGAGCGCCGCGAGCCTCTCGCCGGCGCGGCGCGCGTGCAGGTCGAACGCGTACTCGGTGTTCCAGCGGTGCCGATACCAGAGCCGCCCGTACCGGGCAGCGGAGATCGCGACGTGCCGGAGCACGGACCCGCGCAGGCGCGGGAGGCGCGTGAGCGGATCGCGGAGGTCGAGATCGCCGGTCGCGGCCACGAGCCGGACGTCGTGGCCGCGCGCCGCGAGCGCACGCGTCACGGCGCCGGTGACGCCGCTCTGCGCTCCGTAGTGCACGTAAGCAAGCGACAGCTTGCCCCGCATCGGGCCCCCTCCCGCGAAACGTTGCGGCGCGGGCGGGTGAGAGGGAAGCCTTGCGCCGTCCGCCCGCGATGCACGGGCGAGCTTCGCGCGCGCCCGCCCGGCGGCCCGGAGAACGGCGGCTGACCTAGTCCAGCGGCCGGTCGCCGTGCCGTGCGGTCACGACGGTGTGGATCCCGCCGCGCACGTTGAAATCCCCCACGACCTCGATCCAGCGCGGGGCGATCGCGGCCACGAGGTCGTCGCAGATTCGATTGGTGACCGCCTCGTGGAACGTGCCTTCGTCGCGGAAGCTCCACAGGTAGAGCTTCAGGCTCTTGAGCTCCACGCAGCGCTCGGCCGGCACGTAGCGGATCCGGATGGTCGCGAAGTCCGGCTGCCCGGTCATCGGGCAGACGCAGGTGAATTCCGGGCACTCCATCGAGATCTCGAATGGTCGCCCCGGCTTGGGGTTGGGAAAGGTCTGGAGCTCGCGCGAAGGCTTGGAAGGCATGGCTCTCGGTAAGACTTCCGGACGTCGGGTCCTGGAACGCTCCCACTCGGGTGCTGTCGCTCTTGCGCCCGTGTGGCTGAAAAAACTACGGCGCGATGGTCCCCCCCGACGCGCAAGCCCCTGTAACCCCGTCCTGCCGGGGAAGGCAAGCCGTTTGCTATGGAGGGTCACGAAGCCGCCACGGAGGGAAACATGAACCGCGAGCGCAACAAGAACGGAAAGAGCAAGAAGCGCTTCCACACGACCCTCGGCGACGTCATCTCCGCCGCCTACGAGGCCGTTCCGGGCTTCGGCGACAAGAAGCTGGAACGGGCGCTCACGCTGCTCACGCGTTCGCCCCTGGCGCGGCACATGACGCCGCACGTCGAGTTCGTCCGCTAGCCTCCACCCCTCCCTCGGCCGCCGACCGAGGCTTCTCCCCGTTGCTTCGCGTCGACGGGAGGAGGCTCCAGGACGACTTGCCCGGTGGGCCCGGTCTCCCTCCGGGTCCGCCGTCTTCGGTTCTCGGTTCTCCTGTGAACGGGTCACGGTGAGCCGGCTTTCGCCTGCACCCCTGGATCGTACCGGTACACGTGGTAGGGCCCGGCGACGAGGCGCAACGTCCACCGCCTGCGGATCCTCGCAAGCGCCGGGTGACCGAGCTCCCGCTCGAACCACTCGTCCGCATCGTGCGCGTCGGCGTCTCGGAGGAGCACGACCGCCCGGAAGCTCCCTTGCTCGAGCCCTTCGAGCAGCGGCTCCGCCAGCGCCGGGTCGCGCTCGGAGGCGAGCCGGAGCATCCAGGGATCCGCGGCGTAGGGGCGTTCGCCCGCGAGGAGCGGGAGGAGCGGATCCTCCGAGAGGAGCGGCGCCGGCGTGCCCTCCGCGGCGGCGTGAAGCGCGTCCCGGATGGCATCGAGGCGGCTTGCGGAGAGGTCGTGCCGCCAGACGAGCGCCGCCGTGGCGATCCCCGCGGCGGCGGCCATCGCCGCGGCTGGCCGGACGAGGCTGCGCGCCGGCCCGGCGGCGCAGGCGCCGAGGAGG
>JAEZXM010000084.1 GCA_023419875.1 Pseudomonadota bacterium
ACGTTGCGCAGGGTGGCGAGCTGGAGCCCGCAGGCGCCGAGGAGCTGATGCGCGGCCGCCGACCGGACGCGGCTCATCGCGATGAGCAGGTGCAGGCAGTCCACCTCGGCCGCGCCCACCCCGGCCGCCACCTCGCGCGCGCGGTCGCGGATGTCCCGGGCCACGCCCTCCGGCTCCTTCGGCGGCTTCGTCATCGCCTCCAGGATCCGGTCCTCGTCGATGCCGCGTTCGCGGAGGAGGATCTCCGCGCGGTTCGGGACCGTGAAGAAGGCGAGGAGCTGATGGGCGCTGGTGAGCCTCTGGTTGACGCTGCGTGCGATGTCCTCCGCCTCGGTAAGGACCTGCAGGAGCTCCATCGACTCGATGACGTGGGACATGCTCCCCGACCATGCGATATCGACTCCAAGCGGTCAATTTTCCGGCTGATCTGGGTTCGCCCTGCAGATGGACCCGGCTCACGCCCGTGAGCGCCGTCGCTCCGTGCACCCTTCACGCCCCGTGAGCGCAAGTCCTGCGCTCTCCGTGCAAGCGTGCGGGGCACCTCGCCGCAATGCCGACACGTCCGACGATCACCTGACGCGACCGAGACGATGTCGCTTCGGAACGATACTTGTGCCGCGCGCCACAAGGGGGTTGGATCGAAACGAGGGCCGGCCCGAATCGTACGCCGGCGGTGACCGTCATGAACGGAAACGTGACAACCGCGTCGCTTCTCGTAGCGCTCGCACTCCTCGCGTACGACCAGGTCCGCGCGGCGCCCCTGCGGACGGAGGTGCGGCGCACCGCCGTGAGGCGGGGCGTGGCGTTGAAGCCTTTCCCCGCCGAGCAGGCGAAGTACTCGATGGCGCCGTTCGAGGCAGGGCAGTGCATCGTCTGCCACGTGAGCAACGACCCGAAGAAGCCCGGCCCCATCCGCCACAAGACGATCAACGAAGAGTGCTACTCCTGCCACGACGACCTGGCGACGGTGATGAGCCGCCGCCACCAGCACCCCTCGGCGAGCACCTCGTGCACCGACTGCCACAACCCGCACAACTCGCGGGAGCCGGGGCTCCTCCACGCCGACATGGTGACGCTCTGCAACTCCTGCCACACCGGGATCGGCGCCCAGATGACCGCGGCCCGGGTGAAGCACAGCGCGCTCGTGAAGGGGAAGAAGTGCTCGAACTGCCACAACCCCCACGCCGCCAACATCGATCGGCTCCTCATCGGGCTCCCCTTCGATCTCTGCGTCAACTGCCACTCCGCGGACGGGATGCGCTCCACCGACGGGAAGGCCATGCCGAACTACACCAAGCTGCTGACCGAGAACACGGTGTGGCACGATCCGGTGAAGGCCAAGGACTGCTCCGCCTGTCATCGGACGCACGGCGGCGAGTACTACCGGCTCCTCGTGGCGCAGTATCCGGAGGGCTTCTACGCGCCCTTCGACAAGAAGACGTACGCGCTCTGCTTCAGCTGCCACAACGAGAAGGTCGTCTCCGAGGCACAGACGACGACCTTGACCGGGTTCCGGGACGGCGCGACCAACCTCCACTTCGTGCACGTCGCACGGGAGCGCGGCCGCTCCTGCCGCGCGTGTCACGAGGTCCACGCCGCGAAGCAGGCGAGGCGCATGCGGGACAAGGTGCCGTACGGGCCGAGCGGCTGGCTGCTCAACGTCGGCTACAGCAAGACCAACACCGGCGGCACGTGCATCAAGACCTGCCACGCGAGCCGCTCGTACAACAACAAGGTCATGACCAGCGCGGTCCAGGACCGCTCCGCGCCCGCGCAATGATCTCCACCATGCACACCCTGCGTGCCGCCGCGCTCTGCGCAGCCCTGGCCTTCCCCGGCGCGGCGCTCGCCGTCGAGGTCGGCGCGCAGGTGGACGCGCTCGAGCTGCCGCGGGTGAGCGGCGGCACGGAGCGTCTCCTCTCTCCCGCAGCGGCCGCGCACGTGCTCGTCTTCGTCAAGACGGACCATCCCCGGTGCCTCGACGCGCTGCGGGAGCTGGCGGCGCGGGAAGGCTTGCACGAGAACGTGCGCTGGCTGGCCGTCCTGCCGGACGACACCGGGGCCGCCGGGGCGCGCGCGCTCGCGTCCGCGGCGAAGGTCCGGATGACGATGGTGCTCGATCCCGGCGACCGGCTCTACGCGAAGCTCGGGGTCGCGCTGCACCCCACCCTGGTGATCCTCGACCGGGGCGGGCGCGTCACCGCCTCGGTCCCGTACCGCGCGGTCCAGTTCGGCGAGCGCGTCACCGCCCACGTCCGGTTCACGCTGGGAGAGATCTCCGCGGCCGAGCTCGCGCGGGCGGTGGACCCGGGCAAGACCGAGGACCGCGCCGGAGACGGGGCCGCCGGCCGGCACGAGCAGTTCGCCGCCCGGTTGCTCGAGCAGGGCCAGCTCGAGATCGCCCTCGTCCAGGTGAACCAGGCCCTCGCCATCGCTCCGAGCGGCACCGCCTACTGCCTGCAGAGCAAGATCCTGGGCCGGCTCGGCCGGTCCGAGGAGGCGACGCGTGCGTTCGAGGCGGCGAAGCGCCTGGAGACGAGCTCCGGCGCGGCGATCGCCAGGAGTGAGCCCTGTGTGCTCGGGAAGGACCGCTCGCGATGAAGGTTCGACCCTCGCGGCTCCTGGTCACCTCGCGCCTGGCCTGCCTCGTCGCCACCGTGCTCGCCGCCGTCCCGCCCGAGGCGGAAGCGTTCGCCGAGCCGGGCACGAGGGTCGAGCCCGCCGAGCTCCCGGCGCTCGCCGGGGGCAAGGCGCCCGTCGTCTCCCGCAGCGCCCGGGCGAACGTGTTCGTCTTCTTCCGCCCGGGGCAGGAGCGATCGCTGGACGCGCTCCGGCAGCTCGTCGCCTGCGAGAAGGACCTCGCGGGGAAGAGCGTACGCTGGGTGATCATCGTCTCGGACACGGCGCCCGCCGCCCAGGTGAAGGCCGACGTGGCAGCGTCGGGCACCCGGATGCCCGTGCTGGTGGACCAGGGCGACAAGCTCTACCAGCTCCTTCAGGTGCGCACCCACCCGGCGGTCGGGATCGCCGATGCGCAGGGCGTGCTCGTGGGGATGGAGCCCTACCGGCAGGTCGACTTCGCGGACATCGTGAAGGCGCACGTACGGTTCGCGCTGGGCGAGATCGATCGCGCCGCGATGGACCGCGCCCTCACGCCCGAGGCCTCTCCTCTCCCCGGCGGCGACCCCGTCCAGAAGTCCATGCGCGACGTGAACATGGCCCGCCGGCTCCTCGAGCTCGGTCAGCCGGAGGCGGCGGTGAAGCAGGCGCAGCGCGCGCTCGAGCAGGCGCCGGTGCCGGCGGCCTTCGCCGTGCTGGGGCTCGGCTACGCGCGCCTGGGGCGCTGCCCCGAGGCCCGGCGCATGCTCGACCAGGCGGAGAAGACCGCGCCGCAGTCGCCCGAGCTCGTCGAGGCGCGGAAGCTCTGCCCCCCGAACTGACGCGGCCTCACCGGTCGGCGATGGACAGCGGAGCGTCCACCCGGACCGGGTCGCCACGGAACGCCGGGAAGACGAGCCCCCGGGCGGCCTTCTTGAGGCACTGGCCCACGGGCGCCGACGAGACCTCGACGTCGTCGATGGTGGCGTAGCCGACCTGGCCGCTCGGCGACACGTTGAACCGGAGCGTGATCTGCCGCTCGCCCGGCGCCGCCGGCATCCCGCGCGAGGGATCGCGAAGGCACGCCTGGAACGACTTGCGCGCACCGTCGAGGACCTTCCGGATCTCCTTCTCCGCGAGGCCCTCGGGGAGCGAGCTGTTGGCGTCGGGCGCCGGCGGCGCGGCCGCAGGGCTCGCGGCGGGCGGCGTGGCGGGGACAGCAGCCGCGCGCTCGTCCGGGGCGGAAGCCCTCGCGCGCCGTTCCGCGGCCGGCGTTCGCACCGTGGGCTTGGCCGATGACCGCCGCTCGAGGCGCTTCTTCTCCACAGCCGGGGAGGGCGGAGCGGGTGGGGGAGGTGGAACGGACGGAGGCACCAGGGTCTCGGCGCCGGCATCGACCGCCGGGCCGCCCTGCGGGGCGATGGTGACGGCGTCGGGGTCCGCAGGGGCGGGTGGCGCAGCCGGTTCCCTGGGCGCCGGCGGGGGCTCGTCCTGCGGTCCGGGCCCGGGCGCAGGAGCACCGGACGTCGTGCTCGCCTCGGTGGAAACGCCCGGCGCGGGCGGGGCGGGAGGCTGGTTCCTCCGCCAGAGCCAGACGCCGAACGCGGCCCCCAGGATCGCCACCCAGAGCACCGCGAACGAGACCACGAACCTCCGGAGCACGCGGCCCTCGTGCGTGACCTCGGCGCGTTCCTCGGCCTCGGGGGGCCTGGCGGCAGTACGAACGGGCCCGGCGACGGGCGGGCGCGGTGCGGGTGGGGGGGTGGGACGCGCCCGCAGATCGCGCCACGACGGTGGACCGTCGACCGGGAGATCCGCCGGCGCGGGCCGCTTCTCGTCGTCGTGGTCGTCGAAGAGGTCGATGTAGCTCGGTCCCGCGGCGCGCGCGGGCTCCAGGGCGGGCGGCCCGGCGGGAACGGAGGCGACGGCGTGGGAGGGCGTCGCGTTTGCCTCGGCGGAGCCAGCAGCCTGCGGCAGGAGCTCGGAGACCGAGGTGGCCTGGGGGTGCTCCGACGCCGCGGCCGCGGAGGGCTCGGGGCCGGAACCGAGCCCAGCTTCTCCGCCGGTGAAGGCGATCACGTGCCCGCACGCCTTGCAGGTGACCCGGTACCTGCGTCCGGGGACCGGGACGCCCTGGATGGCGTACCGCTTCCCGCACCGCTCGCAAGCGAATCGCACCATTGCGTACAGCTCGATCCTATCGGCCGGACCGGTGATCAGGCAATAGACCGTGCGCCTCAGGCGTCATCGTCGCCATGCCGGGCGGGGGGATCTCCCGCCGTGAAGGGGAGGACGGGGTAGACTCGTGGTCTCGCCCGATCGGAAGGTGACCATGCGCCCCCGGCTTTCGCTCTCCGCCCTCCTTCTCTGCGCCGCCTGCGCCACCACCGGCGCCGCCGTCGCCCCGCCGGCATCCGCTCCCGGAGCGCCGGCTCCCGTCGCCGCCCCCGCACCGGCCGTCCCGCCGGAGCCGGTGAAGGTGCCCGAGCCGAGGGTCGCGCTCGTGCTGGGCGGCGGCGCGGCCCGCGGCTTCGCGCACATCGGCGTCATCCGGGTGCTGGAGCAGGAGCGGATCCCGATCGACCTGATCGTCGG
>JAEZXM010000118.1 GCA_023419875.1 Pseudomonadota bacterium
ACCGAGTTCACCTTCACCGTCGTCGCGGTGAACGAGCAGCGCGACTCCGCCCGGAGCGCGGCCCTCGTCACCGCCACCGACCCCGACCTCGGGCCCAACACCCTCGTCTTCGATCCCTCGATGGAGATGTCGGCCATCCAGGCGGACATCGACGAGGTCTACGGACCGCAGTTCAGCGACACGACCGGCCAGTTCAACTCGAACCGCTGGGCGCTCCTCTTCAAGCCCGGCGCGTACCAGGTGAACGTGCCCATCGGCTACTACATGCAGGTGCTCGGCCTCGGCGCGCTCCCCGACGACACCCGCATCACCGGGATGGTGACCTCGTACGGCCACTGGAGCGGAGACTGGGGCGGCTCGGGCTACAACGCCACCCAGAACTTCTGGCGCGGCATCGAGAACCTCAACGTGGTCCCGATCGCGAACGTCGGCACCCTCCCCACCGGCGAGGACGACGGCGACGTGTACATGCGCTGGGCCGTGTCGCAGGCGAGCCCCTTCCGCCGCATGCACGTCTCCGGCGACATCCAGCTCCACCACTGGGGCGGCTGGTCCTCGGGCGGCTGGATGTCCGACTCGAGGATCGACGGCGTGGTGGGCTCGGGCTCGCAGCAGCAGTGGTTCACCCGCAACTCGAACATCGGCGAGTGGAGCAACGTCAACTGGAACATGGTGTTCATGGCCGTGGACCACCCGTTCATCAGCGCCTGGCCCAATACCCGCTCGACGGTGTTCGACACGACGCCGCGCGTGCGGGAGAAGCCGTTCCTGTACGTGGACGAAGGCGGCCGCTACCGGGTGTTCGTGCCGGCGCTGCAGGAGAACGTCCCCGCGGGCACCACCTGGTCGTCCACGGCGCAGTCCCCCGGGACGTCGCTGCCGCTGACGGACTTTCTCGTCGCCCGCCCCGGCGACGAGGTCTCGGACATCAACACCGCCCTCGCCGCCGGCCGGCACGTCCTCTTCACCCCCGGCATCTACCACCTCGACGGCACCATCCAGGTCACGCAGCCCGACACGGTGGTCCTGGGCATCGGCCTCGCCACCTTGCACCCCGACACCGGCCTCCCGGCGATGACCATCGCCGACGTCGACGGCGTGATCGTCGCCGGCCTCCTCTTCGACGCCGGGACGGTCAACTCGCCCGTGCTCCTCGAGGTGGGCGCCACCGGCGCGTCCGCCGACCACGCCGCCAACCCCATCTCGCTGCACGACCTCATCTTCCGGGTGGGCGGCGCCGAGGCGGGCAAGGCCGACGTCTGCATGATCGTCCACAGCGACGACGTGGTCGGCGACCACTTCTGGATCTGGCGCGCCGACCACGGTGCGGGCGTGGGCTGGAGCGAGAACCCGTCCCGCAACGGCCTCGTCGTGAACGGCGACGACGTCACCATCTACGGCCTCTTCGTCGAGCACTTCGAGGAGTACCAGACGATCTGGAACGGCGAGCGCGGCCGCGTCTACTTCTACCAGTCCGAGAACCCCTACGACGTGCCGAACCAGGAGGCCTGGATGAGCCACGGCGGCACGGTGAACGGCTGGGCCTCGTACAAGGTGGACGACGCCGTGACCGACCACGAGGCCTGGGGCCTGGGGGTCTACAGCGTGTTCATGCCGCAGTACTGGGACGAGGACGTGACCACCATCGACCTCCACACCGCCATCGAGGCCCCGGACGCTCCCGGCGTGAAGATGCGCCACATGATCACCTTCGGCCTCGCCAGCGGGACGATCACCCACGTCATCAACGAGGCCGGCGGCACCGCCACCTCGAACCCGTGGGCGCAGGGGATCGTGGTGGAGTATCCGGAACCGCCGCCCGTCGAGGGCGACCCGCTGGTCTTCCCGCTGAACTTCGAGCCCGGCGGCCCCAACGCCGTGTACCAGTTCCCGAACTGGGGAGGCGCGGTGGCGGTCCTTGCGGCCGATCCCGCGGACCCCGGGAACACCGTGGTCCAGTTCTTCAAGGGCGCCTCGGCCGAGACCTGGGCCGGCTTCGCCATCGACGAGGACACGGCGGCGCAGTCCGCGCTGGCGGAGAACGCCTTCACGACCTCGACCACGTACTCGATGCGGGCGCGGTGCAACGCGCCGGACGTGGCCATCCGCCTCAAGTTCGAGACCTGGGGCGGCGGCCCGGCCGTCGAGCTGGACGCGACCGCCGGGGAGGCCGACACCTGGCAGACGTTGACCTGGGCCTTCACGGGCGTCGTCGCCGGCGAGAACGACTACGAGCGCCCGGTGGTGTTTCCGGGGTTCGGCAGCCAGCTCAACGTGACCTGCTGGCTCGACGACCTCGCGCCGGTCGTGCCCTGAAGATCCGGTGGCCCGGGTCCCGCCCTGCGCTTAGCGAACGGGCGGGGCCCGCGGCCGGGAGGGGCGCGGGGCCCGGGAGGGTCCCGCGATGAGCGAGAAGCCCGTCATCGTCCTCGTGGACGACGAGCCTGCCGCGCTCGCCTCGCTGCTCGAGGCGGTCCAGCGCCGGTTCGGCGCCGACTACCGGGTGGCCCCGTTCCTGACCCCGGCGCACGCGCTCGAGGAGGTCGCGCGGGCGAAGGCGGCCGGCGAGGACGTCGCGCTCGTCGTCGCGGACCAGTGGATGCCGGGGCGGAGCGGGCGCGAGCTGCTCGAGGAGGTCGGCGGCCTCGTGCCCCTGGCCAAGCGCGCGCTGCTCGTCCCCTGGGGCGACCGCGCGGCGGCCCCCGAGATCCTGCGCGGCTGCGCCTACGGGCAGCTCGACTACTACCTCACCAAGCCCTGGACGCCGGCGGAGGTCCACCTCTACCCGCCCCTCACCGAGTTCCTCGCGGAGTGGACGCGCGCGAACCGGCCGAGCCTGGAGATCCTCAAGGTGGTCGGCGACGACGACGCGCCCCGCTCCCACCTGGTGTGCGATCTCCTCGGCCGGAGCGGCATCGCCCACGGCTATCACCCCGCGTCGAGCGCGGAGGGCCGGCGGCTCCTGGCCGAGCGTGGCCTCGACGGCGGCACGCTGCCGGTGGTGCTCCTGCGCGACGGGAAGGCGCTCGTCGCGCCGACGAACGCGGAGCTCGCCGACGTCCTCTCCGACGGCATGCCGGCCGAGCTGGACGGCGATCTGGTGGTCGTCGGTGCGGGTCCGGCCGGGCTCGCCGCGGCGGTGTACGCGTGCTCCGAGGGGCTGCACACCTTCGTGGTCGAGCGCGAGACCGTCGGCGGGCAGGCCGGTGCGAGCTCGCTCATCCGGAACTATCTCGGCTTCCCCCGCGGCATCAGCGGCGCCGAGCTCGCGCAGCGCGCCTACCAGCAGGCCTGGCTCTTCGGCGCGAAGTACGTCCTCGCGCGGGAGGCGACGCGGCTCCGCGCCGCGGGCGACCGCCGCGTGGTCACGCTCTCCGACGGCCGCGAGGTCTCCGCCCGCGCCGTCATCATCGCCACCGGCGCACGGTATCGCCGCCTCGGCATCCCGCGGCTCGAGGAGCTCGTCGGGGTGGGCGTCTACTACACGCCCTTCGACGCCCGGTTCGCGCGCGATCAGCACGTCCACGTGGTGGGCGGCGGCAACTCCGCCGGCCAGGCCGCCTACCACGTCGCGATCCAGGCGCGGCGGGTGACGCTCGTCGTGCGCGGCGAGTCGCTCGAGGAGAGCATGTCCGACTACCTGGTCCAGGCGATCCGGTCGGCGCGGAACATCGAGGTCCGCCTCGGGTGCGAGATCGCCGACGGCGGCGGCGCGCACCGGCTCGAGTGGATCACCCTCCGCGACCGCCGGACCGGCGCGCTCGAGACCGTCGCGGCGCCGATCCTGTTCGCGCTCATCGGGGCGCAGCCCCACACCGACTGGCTCTCGGGCGCGGTCGCCCGCGATGAGCGAGGCTACCTCCTCACGGGCAAGCACCTGCCCGAGGGCGCCTGGCCGCTCCGGCGGCGGCCGAGGCGGTACGAGACCAGCATGCCGGGGGTGTTCGCGGTGGGTGACGTCCGCCACGAGTCGGCGAAGCGGTTCGCCTCCGCCGTCGGCGAGGGATCGGTCGCGGTCCAGTACGTTCACGAGTACCTGGCGGAGGGCGAGGAGGACCGCCCCGCTCCTTCTCTCGGCGTCGCTCCGCCGGCCGCCGAGGCGAGCGCCTCCGCGCTCGGGGGCCCGTGATCAGCTTTCGGCGACGAACCGGATCATCCGCTCCCGCTCCGCCGCGCCGGGCAACCGTCCGCGGCAGGCGGCCATGTTGTCCTCCATGTGCTTCACCTTCGAGGTCGCGGGGATCGCGCAGGTGACCGCCGGGTGGGAGACCGCGAACTTGAGGAAGTACTGCGCCCAGCTCGCGATCCCGAGCTCCGCGACCCACGGCGGCAGGGCCTTCCCGCGGACGCGGTCGAAGAGGCCGCCGAGCTGGAACGGGCGGTTCACGAGGACGGCGATGCCGCGGTCCGCGGCGAGCGGCAAGAGCCGCTCCTCCACCTCGCGGTCCTCGAGGTTGTAGGTGAGCTGCACGAAGTCGAACGGCTTGCGCCGGAGGGCGCGCTCGAGCTCGTCGTGCATGCGGCCGTGCGAGGTGGTGATCCCCATGTAGCGGATCCGGCCGTGCGCCTTCCACTCCTCGAGCGTGGCGACGTGGGCCTCCCAGTCGCGCAGGTTGTGGATCTGCATGAGGTCGAACCGGGGCACGCCCCAGAGCTTCCGCGAGCTCTCCATCTGCGCGGCGCCGGCTTTCGCCCCGTCGGTCCAGACCTTGGTCGCGGAGAACAGCTTCTCGTGGCGCGTCCTCGGGAGGAGCGCGCCCAGCACCTCCTCGGCCTGGCCGTACATGGGCGAGGAGTCGATGAGCGTCCCGCCGCGATCGAAGAACGCCTGGAGCACCGGCGCGAGCGCGTCGCGCTCCGGCCCCGGCCCGACCCCGAAGGTGCGCGACGTCCCGAGCCCGATGACGGGGATGGCCTCGCCGCTGGACGGGATCTTCTTCTCGATCAGCGGCCCGGACGCGCCGGCGGGCCGCTCGGCGCCGAGGGCCGGAGCGGCGGCCGCGGCCCCGAGCCAGCCGAGGAAGGTGCGACGGGTCAGCGAGCGGTTCCAGGCGTCCATGATGATGCTCCTTCCACGTGCCGTGCGGCGAGAATCTCCTGCCGGCGGCCGAGCCGGACGGCGAGGAACGTCCAGAGCGCCACCACCGGGACGGCGGCGAGCGCGATCTGCCCGAGCCCGAGCCCGAGGGCGCGCATTCCGGCGTAGGCCCACGCGCTCAGCGCGTCTCCGCCGCGGTAGACGGCGGTGTCGAGGAAGTTCTTCGCCTTGTACTTCTCCTCGCGCCCGAGCACGACGTAGAGCATCTCGCGCGCCGGCCGGGTGATCGCGTACTCGCCGGCGCGCCGGATGATCTGCACCGCGAGGATGACCGGCAGGACCGGGGCGATCCCGAGCGCCAGGAACCCGATCCCGAGCAGCCCCGGGACGAGCCCCAGCGTGAACCCCACCCCCAGCGCGCGCACGAGCCGTCCCGTGAGGAGGACCTGCGTGGCGAGGGTGAGCGCGTTGACCGCGAGATCCACGCCGGCGAACACCGCCGTCCGCTCCTCGTCGGTCGCGAACGCGTCGCGAACGATCTCCGCCTGCTGGAAGTAGAGGATGGTCGAGGCGCTCGTGAAGAGCAGCACGAAGGCGGCGATGCCGAGCAGGTACGGCGATCGCACCACCAGCGAGATCGCCGAGAGGATTCCGCCGCCCAGCGGCCGCGCCGCCGGCGCGCCTCCTGCCCCGCCCTCTCCCGCCTGCGCGTCGTGCCAGGCCCCGAGCCGCCCGATGCAGACGATCGCGACGACGAGCAGCGCCGCCGAGACGAGCAGCAGCGGCCCCTGGCCGAACGGCCGGACGAGCACCGCCGCAACCGCGGGGCCGGCGAGCGCCCCCGCCGTGCCCCCCGCGGCGACAAATCCAAAGAGCCGCCCGGCCTGGACGGTGGTGAAGAGGTCCGCCATGAAGCTCCAGAAGACCGAGACGACGAACAGGTTGAACACGCTCGTCCACACGTAGAAGACGCGGGCGACGGCGACGTCGGGCTCCGCCCCCCGGAGGAGCCACCAGAAGACGAGGAGGTTCAGGGCGAAGAACGCGTAGACGTACGGGAGGAAGCGGCGGCGCGGGAACCGCGAGGTCACCCAGCCGAAGAGCGGCACGACGGCGAGCATCGCCAGGAACGTCGCCGTGAACAGCCAGTGAAGCTTCTCCACCCCGGCCGCGATGCCCATCGCGTCGCGCATCGGCCGGACGACGTAGTAGCCGCACAGGACCGAGAAGAAGTAGACGAAGGCCCAGAGGACGGCCCGCACCTCGTGCCGCTCCACGAGCACGAGGCGCCGGAGCCAGCGGTCGAGCGTGCTCCCGGCGGGGCGGACGGGGTCGGCCATGGGCCCTCTCCCATGTCGGGGAGCCGCGGGGCGCGCCAGTCACTCTCGCGGGCCGGAGCTCCCTGCGGGGCCGCTCGCCCTTCGACAGGCTCAGGGCGAGCGGTTTCACGAAGTCCGCTCGTGGTGAGCCTGTCGAACCACGAGCGGTCGAACGCCACTCGCCTTTCGACAGCAGGCCGACCGAACTCACCCCCCGAGCGCCGCCGCCAGCTCCTCGCGCCGCCCGGGAGCGGGGCGGCCGACGAGCGCGCGGGCCGCGTCCACTTGGCCGAAGGTCCCCCACAGGAGCAGGCCGCGGATCGTGTCGTCCGGGCCCACGTAGGCGACGGTGCCCTCGCGGAACGGCGTCCGCCAGGACGCCAGCGTCGTGAGCCGCGGATCGAGCCGGCCGACCGCCTCGTACCCGAGATCGAACAGGTCCGAGTAGAAGAACGGGATCGTCTCGTACCGCGCCTCGCCGCCGGCCATGTTCTCGCCCGCGACGCGACCGGTGGAGACCGCCGCATCCTCGTGCTCGACCCGGACCCGCCCGCCCAGCCCCGCCGAGGGGAACCGCGCGACGTCGCCCGCCGCGTAGACGTCCGGCACGGAAGTGCGCATCGCCTCGTCCACGACGATCCCGTTCTCCTGGGCCAGCCCCGCGGCCCGGGCGAGCTCGACGTCCGGCTCGACGCCCAGGCCCGCCACCACCGCGTCGGCCGCGACGACCTCGCCGCCGCTCGTGCGCACGCGCGCCCTCGATCCGTCCGCCTCCACCGCGGCCACCGTCCGGCCGCGGAGCACGTGCACGCCCTTCTGCTCGAAGTACGAGGTCACGAAGGCGGCGAGGTCCGCCGGCCAGGCCCGCGCGCCGACGGCCTCCTCCGGGAGCACGAGCGTGACGCGCCGGCCGCTTGCGGAGAGCGACGCGGCGATCTCCGAGCCGATGAATCCGCCTCCGATGACCGTCACCTCCGCGTCCGCGGGCAGGGCCGCGAGCCGGTCGTAGTCGGAGAGGGTGCGCAGGTAGATCACCCGACCCGCGTCCGACGGCAGGCGGCGCGGCCGGGCCCCGGTGGCGAGGAGCAGCCGCTCGTAACGGTGCGTGTCGCCCTTGTCGTCGCGCACCACCCGCGCGGCGGGATCGAGCGCCACCGCGCGGCGGCCGGCGTGCAGCACCAGGCCCTCGACCGGCGGCAGGAAGACGTCACCGCGGGTCTTCTGCCCGTTCCAGAGCGCCTTGGTGAGCGGCGGGCGGGCGTAGGGCGCGTGCGGCTCGTCGCCGATCATCGCGATCGAAGCCTGGGGGTCGCGCGCCCGGATCGCCGCCGCGGCCGCGTGGCCGGTCATGCCGGAACCGATGATGAGATGACGGTGTTCGTGCTCCATCGAGGCCTCCTGTCCTTTCTTGGACGCAGGAGGCGCGGAAAGGCGACGCCGGACGGGGCGGACCCGAAGGGTACTGGCTGCCGGGAAGCCGATCCGCCCGGTCACCTCGCGAGGAGCCCCGGCATCCTCCGGCTGGATGGCACGCCTCGACGAGGAACGTCAGAGCTCCCGCGTGTAGCTCGCGGTGAACCCCGTGAACCCGTTCAGCCAGTCCGCTCCCTGGACGGTGACGTCGCAGGTGCCCGACGAGCCGACCTCCTGGAACTGGAAGCCCTCGAAACGGCCGGAGAAGGGCTGAGCGCCGTCCCCCTGGCCGAGCGCGTACTCCAGGGTCCACACGCCGTCGCCGTCGTCCACCGCCGGCGCGAGATTGCCCTTGGCCACCGTGAGGTCGTTGTCATCGTCGCCCATCACCATCCCGCCGACGACGTCGCCGTCGGCGTCACGGATCACGGTGAGCCACCCGGGGACCTGGCCGGAACCCTGGTTGGAGGTGGCGATCACGGTCAGCCGGTAGCCCTCGACCGTCGCGTTCTCGTCCGCCACGAGCACGGTCGAGAACGGGAAGACGGTGGTGAAGAAGTACGAGGTTCCGCCCTTCATGTTCGGGTTGGGCGCCCCCAGCTCGGAGCGGGTGTTCGCGAAGTAGCGGAGCATCCGGTCGAGGTCCATCGCGAGCTTCAGCGAAACCGGCGTGGTCTCGGCCACGGAGAACGTCCCTGGGGTGGCGATCGTCACCGTCGCCTGGATCCGCGCCTGGCGGTCGAGGTCGTCGCGGTTGTCGAGCGCGAGGTCGATCTCGGTGGGCGTCGGCGTCTCGACGGCCTCGAAGTCGTCGTTGGAGCCGACGGTCTCGGTGGTGAAGGTCCCGACCGCCACCTCGCTGCGCGAGGTCGTCGTGCAGAAGGTGTGGGGCTCGAGATCGGCGATGGGATCGTTCGAGTACACGTTGTCCGCATGGCGCGGGGCGCTCGCCGCCCAGCCGGGGTTCAGGTCCCGGACCCTCCCGGTCACCGGATCGGACTGCTGGAAGACCCCCGAGACGCAGCCGGAGATCTCCGCCACCCGCGAGAAGTCCACCTCGAGCCGTTCGTAGTCGCCGGGCGGGAGCTGGAATCCGGCCACCCCGAGCGCTCCGGCGAGGTCGACCGCTCCGCTCGTGAGGCTCACGAGCGTTCCGCGGTCGTCGGGGGAGCTGAAGATCGGCACGAGGTCGCCGCCGCCCGCGGGCGCGGCCGCGATGAGCTTCACGTAGAGGCGCAGCTCGTCCGGCGGACCGGAGATGATCCCGCTCGACCTCCACGGAGGAGGCTCGGGCGCCAGGGCGAGCGCGGCAGCCGCGACCGGAGCTCCCGCCCGGAGGGTGGTCCCGCCCCCGGCGTTCACCGCGTCGAGCGAGAGCGCGAGCTCGCCGCAGACCGCACCTTCGTCACACGGGTTCGTCCCGATCCGACTGCCGCCTCCCCCGCCACCGCAGGCGGACAGCACGAGGAGCAACGCGAAGAAGAAGGGCGAGAACCGGAACATGTGGACCTCCAGGCCGGCGACGGGCGACCGGACGGAGGACACGTTTGCGACGTGCGTGCCAGCGCAAGGAACTGAACTCCGGGTGAGTGGGGTCGGGTCCCGCGCGCCCCTGGGTCTCCCTCCAGGCGGTCGCGCTCAATCTCCCGCGAGCGCCGCCTCGAACCCCGGCGCGCTTGGGAGCGCGTCCATCCCGAGCGGCTCGGCCGGTGCCCCGTCGCGGTCCCCGAGCTCGAGCTGCCAGTACCCCACGTCGTGCCAGGCGCCGGCCTTGAACCCGACCCGCGGGAACATTCCGACCGGCCGGAACCCGAACCTCTCGTGGAACCCGACGCTCGCCGCGTTGGGGAGCGTGATGCCGGCGTGCGCGGCGCGGAAACCCTGGAGGCGCAGGAGCGCGAGCAGCGCGCGGTAGAGCGCCGCGCCGGCCCCGCCCCGGCGCCGGCCCTCGCGCACGTACACGCTCAGATCCACGGACCACCGGTATGCGCCGCGCTCGTGGTGGCGACCCGCGTAGGCGTAGCCGGCGACGGAGCCCTCCTCCTCGCACACGAGCCAGGGCGCGAACTCGAGCACCGCCCGGATGCGCCGCTCCATCTCGCGGGCGGACGGCGGCTCGATCTCGAACGAGATCGGCGTCTCCTTCACGATGGGCGCGTAGAT
>JAEZXM010000125.1 GCA_023419875.1 Pseudomonadota bacterium
CCCCCCCCCCCCCCGGCCCGGGGGGCGGGCCGCGGGCGGATCCGGCCCTCTTCGAGCCGGCGGGGCCCCGCGAGCGGCTCTACTTCGACCCGGCCCGCACCCGCGCCGCGATCGTGACCTGCGGCGGCCTCTGTCCGGGCCTCAACAACGTCATCCGCTCGATCGTCCTCCAGCTCCACCACGGCTACGGCGTCCGCGAGGTGATCGGCTACCGGGGCGGCTACGGCGGCCTCGACCCGGCAAACGGGGCGGAGCCCCTCCCGCTCTCCCTCGAGCTCGTGGACAAGATCCACCGCCAGGGCGGGACGATCCTCGGCACCTCGCGCGGGCCGGTGGACATCGGGAGGGCCGTGGACGACCTCGTGCGCCGCGAGATCGATCTGCTCTTCACCATCGGCGGCGACGGCACCCAGCGCGGCGGGGCCGCGCTCTTCCAGGAGGCGCGGCGGCGCGGCCGCCCGCTCGCCGTGGTCGGGATCCCGAAGACGATCGACAACGACGTGGCCTTCGTCTCCCAGACGTTCGGCTATCCGACCGCGCTCGAGGAGGCGCGCGCCGTGCTCGACCGGGCGCACGTGGAGGCGAAGAGCGTTCACAACGGGATCTCGCTCGTGCGCCTCATGGGCCGGAGCGCCGGCTTCATCGCCGCCGGCGCGACCCTCGCCAGCCAGGACGTGAACTTCTGCCTCGTGCCGGAGGTGCCGTTCGCGCTGGAGGGGCCGGGCGGGTTCCTCGCGGTGCTGAAACGGCGGATCCTCGACCGCGCGCACGCCGTGATCGTCGTCGCCGAGGGGGCGGGCCAGGACCTCGTCGCCGGCGGCGAGGGCGAAGCCCGAGCAATCGAAGCCGGGCGTGACGCCTCCGGGAACGTGAAGCTGAAGGATGTCGGCGTGTTCCTCCGCGAGCGGATCGAGGCCTACTTCCGGGCCGAGGGCGTGCCGGCCGTGCTGCGGTACTTCGACCCCGGCTACCTCATCCGGAGCTGCCCGGCCAACGCCGAGGACGCGATCCACTGCGATCTCTTCGCGCGGAACGCGGTGCACGCGGCGATGGCCGGAAAGACCGGCCTCGTCGTCGGTCATCTTCACGATCGGTTCATTCACGTGCCGATCGAGCTCCTCGCCTCGCAGCAGAAGCGGCTCGACCCGGCCGCCTCCCAGTGGCAGGCGGTCCTCGCCGCCACCGGTCAGCCAGCGCGGTTCGGGTGAGGGCCGGCGGTCGGGGGGACGGAAGTTGCGTCCCGGCACAACCTTGCTGCCTTTTGGCACTTCAGGGTCCTCCCGCGCTGGACGACGCTATCTGTCGGGAGGAAGAACCGATGACCTTCGCGCTGGTGCCCCCGCCGCCCCCGTCTGCCAGGCCCTGCTCCGTCGAGCGGGCGCTCGCGATCCTGGGCGGCAAATGGAAGCCGCGGCTCGTCCAGCTCCTCGCCGAGCGGACCCACCGCTTCCGCGAGGTGGAGCGGCGGCTTCCGCACGTCTCGCGGAAGGTGCTCGTCGAGCAGCTCCGGGCGCTCGAGGCGAGCGGCCTCGTCGCGCGCACCGTCTACCCGGTCGTCCCCTCGCGCGTCGAGTACGCGCTCACGGAGCGCGGCCGGAGCGCGCTGCCGCTCCTGCGTGCGCTCGAGGAGTTCGGCGAGGGCCTGATGGCGGAGCGGGGGCTGGAGAGCGCTACGCTGGGGGGGTGAGGCGTCCGCGGCACTAACCCATCCACCCCGGCAGCTTCGACGCCTGCCGGACCCACCGCGACAGGAGCTCCTCGTCGATCCGGTCGTCCTCGTGGACGTCGAGGTAGCGGACCTCGTCGTGCTTGGACTCGCCTGGGGGAATCGGACGCAGGGACGTCCCGCGGAAGAACGCCAGCTTCACGTACCTCGCGAAGCAGTGGAAGCTGAGGAACCAGCCCCTGCCCTCGACGCCGTAGAAGGGCGAGTTCCAGCGCACGGCCTTGCGCACGCCGGGCACGGTGCGTGCGACGAGCGCGTCGACGCGGCGGCCGACGTCGCGCTTCCAGCCCGGCATGGCCGCGATGTACGCCTGGACGGGGGCGTCGCCGTCGCCCTTCGCGATCTGCGGGTTGCCGCCGGCGAGGAGCTTCGGCTTCGCGGCTCCCCGCCGGCGCCCGTCCGCGGGCGCGCGGGAGCGCCTGGCATCGGCGGCCAGGCGCTCCGCTTTCTTCGTGGCGGCCTTCCTGGGACGTCGGGGCGAGCCGGGCTTCGTGCTGGGCATGCCCCTCGATCTATCCGCCGCTCACGGGCGCCGCTGCCACTGCTGGTTGTAGCCCCCGCCGCAGGTCCACTGGATGAGGGCGGCGCCGTCCGCGGTGGAGCCGCCCGTCACGTCGAGGCACTTGCCGCTGTGGCGCGCGACGAGCTGGGCCCAGCCCGAGCCCATGTCCCGGACCTGCCACTGCTGGTTGGAGCCGCTCCCGCACGTGTACTGGATGACGGTGGCGCCGTTCGCGGTCGAGCCGCTCGTCACGTCGAGGCACTTCCCGCTCTGGACGTTCACGACGCGGAAGTACCCGCTGCCTGCGTCCTGGAACCGCCATCGCTGGTTCGAGCCGCCGTTCGAGGACCACTGGATCACCGGCGCCCGATCCGCGGTCGAGCCGTCCTTCACGTCGGCCAGCTTGCCGCTGTGGCGCGCGACGAGCGCGACGCTCGGAACGGTCGGGCCCGCCGCCCACGCGCCCGTCACGGTGTCGATCGTCCAGGTGTCGTACCAGGACAGCCCGAGCGTGCGGGCTCCCGAGTTCACCGTCAGCGGAAGCCAGACGTAGCGCGAGTCGGGCAGGTTGCTCCCGAACCAGCGGTCGCCCATGTAGACGTAGGTCGTGGTCTGGGTGCCGGTCACCGGCAGGACGTAGGTGGTCTGGGAGTCGTACGAGGTGCTCGAGCCCGGCGTCAGGTCCCGGAGGCTCGACCAGGGCCCGGCGAGCGATGTGGCGGACATGTACCGCTGCATGTTGGGCGCCCAGCCCGAGGTGCCGGACGTCACCATGAAGTAGACGCCGTCGACCTTGAAGATGGCCGGGGACTCGCGGTACTGGCCGGGGAGCCGGTAGATCTCCTGCGCGACGCTCAGGTAGTCCGCGGAGAGGCGGTAGATCACCATGTCCGCGTTCTCGTTGGCCGACGCCGCCAGGTAGCCCTGGCCGTCGGTGTCCCTGTAGAGCGTCATGTCGCGGGCCATGTTGCCGAGGGGCCGGAAGCTCCCGCGGTACACGTACACGTCGTCGCACGGTCCCGCCGCCCCGGTCGTCGCGACGCCCACGCGCGCGTCGGCGTAGTTCGAGCTGTCGATGTGCATGTACATCACCCACTGCCGGGTGGCGTCGTTGAAGACGAACTTGGGCCGCTCGACGACGCGGTTGGGGCCGAGATCGCCGCCGCTCTGCCGCGTGAGGAGGTTCCGGCGGAAGGTCCAGCTGACGAGGTCGGTCGACGAGTAGCACTTGATGTTCTGGAACGCGGTGCCGTTCGTCTTGTCCTCGCCGATCCAGTAGTAGGTCCCGGCGTGCTGGACGAAGCCGCCGCCGTGCGCCTGGATGCGGGCGCCGGAGGTGTCGGTCCAGACCGTGCCGGAGACGACGGGCTGCGGCGCCGCGCGCGCACCGGTGGCGTGAAGGCCCGCGACGGCCAGGGCCGTCGCGGCGATGACGGCGGGCAGGTGCCGCGCCAGGCGCCGGAGGTTCGAGGGGAGTGGACGCGATGACATGGTGCCTCCTTGTGCTCGGAGAGCGGGTCCGTGGATACGTCGTCGGGTGACACGGGGAAAGCCGGCCTAGACTACCAGCGAAACCGTGCAACGCATCCGGCACGACACATCAAGGACGCCGCGGCCTCCGCCGGATCGCCCGACCTCGGCATCGATCGCAAGAATCCCTTCGAAGTTCAGGGTGCTCACGAGCCTTCTCGCGTTGGAGCGTTGACACGATCCACATGAAGTGCGAACGCAGCCGGAACGCCCAACAACAACGTTGCAGAAGGAAGGGGCCCGTGATGCGTATCGACACCCTGAGGTTCGTCCGTGCCTGCGTTCTGTCCCTCCTGCCGGCGCTCGCGGCCTGCGGCCCCGAGCTGACGGCCGACGAGTCCGGCACCTTCGCGGCCGCGACGGACAGCCACTCGTTCAACACCACCACGGGCACGTTGAACGTCGACTACGGCGCGTACCTGTCGAAGCACGACGTCGTGTTCAATTCGCCGATCACCACCGCCACCAACGGTCAGACGGTGGCGACCGGCCGGATCGGCGCGCAGGTCTGGAACAGCAACGGCCTGACCATGCAGGTCACCGGCGTCGACAACGCCCAGCAGACCGCCTTCTCGTCCGGGCTGGTGAACCTCCGGACGAGTCCCGGCATGGACACCGGGTACAGCCGGTTCCAGCAGCGGCTCAACCTGTACGACGGCGTCATCACCGCCACCTACGACTCCAACCGGACCGTGACGGTCATGGGGGCCCCGAACTCCGAGGTGCTCGGGATCCACGTGGAGGACGGGCGGAGCGGAGTGTCGAGCGTCACCCTGGAGATCAGCATCTGGGATCTCAGCGGCCTGCCCGCGTCCTCGAACTCGATGTACCTGGACATCCCGAACATGGGGACCTGGAAGACGGTCTCCACCTTCGCCGACTCGACCGGCGCGGGCATCAGCCGCGGCCAGAGCGACTCGAACGGCTTCGGGTACACGCTCGCCGCCTCGGTCGAGGGCGCCAGCTACACCGCCTCCGTCGTCAACGGGAGCACGGTCCGCCTGACGATCACCCCGACCTCGAGCTACACGATCTGGATCGCCAACGCGACGCGGAAGAATGCGCCCAACGGCGACTCGGTCGCGCAGGCGAAGCGCCTGCTGAGCGGCGCCAGGACCAGCGGCTACGCGGCCACCCTCGCCAGCTTCAAGCGGTGGTGGAACGACTTCTGGAACGCCTCCTTCGTGCAGTACTCGAACGCCGCGGGCGACGCCGACTACCTGGAGAACTCCTACTACCTGGCCGAGTACATCATCGCGGGCGGCTCCTTCGGCAACTATCCCTTCCAGCACATCCACGGCACCTACAACGCGAAGAAGGACGACCAGGCCACCCAGTGGTCGGGCGGGTACTGGTTCTGGAACCAGCGCGACGTCTTCCACTCGTTCCTGGCGTCGAACCACGCGAGCGTGCTCGACACCTTCTACAACCTCTACCTCCGCAACTACGACGCGATGAAGGCGACGACCCAGCGCCGGTTCGGCGTGGACGGCATCTGGGTGCCGGAGACCATCGGCTGGGACGGGAACGCCCGGCACACCGAGAACAGCGACTTCACGAAGAACGTCTTCACCACCGGTGACGAGGCGGGCCAGTGGATGTACTACCGGTACAAGTACACCAACGACGCGGCCTGGCTGTCGAGGATCTACCCCTTCATGCGGGAGGCGGCCAAGTTCCACACGTCGCGGTTCTCGCGCGACAGCGCCGGGAAGTACTACATGGCCAGCTCGAACTCCCACGAGACCTACTGGAACGTGCGGAACGCGCTGACCGATCTCGTCGCGGTGAAGGCCTTCTTCCCGATGGTGATCGAGGCGAGCGCCACGCTCGGGCAGGACGCCAACCTCCGGGCGCAATGGCAGGACGTGCTCAACAACCTCGTCGCCTACCCCTCGGACTCCAACGGCTACCTCCCCCACACCCCTCCGATCTCGGCGACGCGCAACAACGAGAACGTCGTTTGCGAGATGGCCTGGCCCTATGGCGTCGTGGGCATCGGCTCGCCCGACCTCTCCCGGGTCGTCTACAACTGGAACACCCGCCCCTTCCCGCACACCGAGATCTGGTCGCCGGACGCCGTCCAGGCGGCGCGGCTCGGGATGGGCGCGCAGGCCTTCTCCAGCATGAAGACGATGATCGGGAAGTTTCAGGCCTATCCCAACGGCATCACGAACACCTGGAACGGCGTCTACGACTCGCTCGGCACGCACCTCAGCGCCATCAACGAGTCGCTGCTGCAGAGTCACACCGGCAAGATCCGGGTCTTCCCCGCCCTCCCCGGCGACACCAGCTTCGTCGGCAAGTTCACCTTGCTCGCGTACGGCGGATTCCTCGTGAGCTCCGAGAGAGAGGGCAACGAGATCAAGTACGTGGGGCTGAAGAGCCTGCACGGCAAGCCCGCGACGGTGGTCAATCCCTGGGGCAATCAGCAGGTGCAGGTGCGGAACGTCGCGAACGACACCGTCGTCCTCACGAGCTCGGCGAGCGAGTTCACCTTCAACACGGCAGCGAACGGGATCTACGTCATCGAGCGGACCGCCAAGCTCCTTGGCGCCTACGGCTACGCGCCGATCACCGCGACGGCGAACCAGAGCCAGAAGACACTCGCCGGCACGAGCGCCAGGCTCGGCGCCGGCACGGGGTCGGCCCAAACGAACTACACGTTGACGGTCACGAAGTCGGGGAACGGCAGCGGCACCGTGAGCGGCGGCGCCATCAACTGCGGCAGCACCTGCAGCGCCGTCGTCGCCGCGGGCACCACCGTCACCCTGACGGCCACCCCTGCCCCCGGCTCGACCTTCGCCGGCTGGAGCGGTGCCTGCAGCGGCACCGGGAGCTGTACGCTCACGATGAGCTCGGCCCGGAGCGTGACCGCCAGCTTCACCGCGCCCCAGACCGGCGGGGTGTCCATCAACGCAGGCGGCTCGGCGAGCGGGACGTTCGTCGCCGACGCCTACTTCTCCGGCGGCAGCACCTACTCGACGACCAGCGCCATCGACACCTCGCAGATCACCGGCGCGGTGCCGCCCCAGGCGGTCTTCCAGACGGAGCGTTACGGTGAGTTCACGTACACCGTCCCGGGGCTCACCGCCGGCAACGCGTACACGGTGACGCTCTACTTCGCGGAGAGTTACTGGACCGCCGCGGGCCAGCGGACGTTCAACGTCGCCGTCAACGGCGCGACCGCCCTCACCGCCTTCGACATCTTCGCGGCCGCTGGGGGCGCCGGCAGGGCCATCGCCCGCACGTTCAGCGCGACCGCCAACGCGAGCGGCCAGGTGGTGATCGCCTTCACCAGGAGCGGCGGGCCCGACAACCCGAAGGTCTGCGGCATCGCCGTGGCGGCGAGCGGGGGCGAGACGAGCCATGCGCTCCAGGTCACTCGAAGCGGCGCGGGGAGCGGCAGCGTCGTGGGCGGTCCCATCGACTGCGGGACGGTCTGCAGCGCCAGCCTCTCGAACGGCTCGACGGTCACCCTGACCGCGACGCCGGCCACCGGCTCCACCTTCGCCGGCTGGAGCGGCGACTGCGGCGGCACCGGAACGTGCGTCCTCTCGATGACCGCGGCCCGGTCCGTCACCGCGACCTTCAACACCACCGGGGGCACGTCCACCGGGCGCCTGCTCGGCACGCAGTCCGGCCGCTGCCTCGACGTCCCCAACCGCTCGCAGACGAACGGCACCAAGCTCTCGATCTGGGACTGCAACGGCGGCACCAACCAGCAGTGGACCCAGACGTCCTCGGGCGCGTTCCAGGTGTACGGCACGAAGTGCCTGGAGCTCCCGAGCGGCGTCACCGCCGCCGGCACCCAGGTCCAGATCTGGGATTGCACCGGCGGGGCCAACCAGCAGTGGGTGTTCAATGCCGACGGCACGATCGTGTCGGTCTCCACCGGGCTCTGCCTGGACGTGACGGGCCAGGGCACCGCGAACGGCACGGCGGTCGTCGTCTGGACCTGCAACGGCGGTGCGAACCAGCGCTGGAGCCGCTAGCGGACGCGGGCGCTCACCAACCGCTCGGCTCGCCGCGCACGAACGCGAGCCGAGCGGGGCAGGGGCGCCGAAACGGCAAAGGTCGAGGCCCTGGCGGTCTGGCCCGGCGAGCGCCTGGCCGCTTCCGGCCCGGGAGGAGTGTCGCCATCGGACGCAGGGCGAGGCCTGAGTCAGGGGTTACCTTGTTCGCGCCTGCGACGGCCGCCGTGGCCCGTCTTGGGGGCGTCGCGCGTGAACCTCTTCTCTCCGCTCTACCGCAGAACGATGGCCTGGGCCCGCCACCCCCGCGCGCCCTGGATCCTGGGCGCGACCAGCTTCGCGGAGTCGTCGTTCTTCCCCGTCCCTCCCGACGTGATGCTCGCACCGATGAGCATGGCCGCGCCCCGGCGCGCCTGGTGGTTCGCGCTCCTCACCACCGTGGCGTCGGTTGCGGGGGGTCTGTTCGGCTATGCCATCGGCGCGCTCGCCCTCGACGCGCTTCTGCCGTGGCTCCAGGGGAGCGGGTACTGGGGCTCGTACCAGTCCGCGGTCGCGTGGTTCGAGCGGTGGGGGTTCTGGGCGATCTTCGTCGCCGGGTTCACCCCGATCCCATACAAGGTCTTCACCATCGCGGCCGGGGCGCTGTCGGTCGGGCTGCTCCCGTTCACGATCGCGTCGTTCATCGGGCGGGGTGCGCGCTTCTTCCTCGTGGCCGGGCTCATGGCCTGGGGCGGCGCGCGGATGGAGGCGGCCCTCCACCGGCACGTGGATCGACTCGGGTGGGCGACGGTGGCGCTCGTCGGGGTCGCGATCGTCTGGCAGGGGTGCCGCTGAGCGCCATCGCGACCGCCGACACACGGCTACACTGGCCGGGTGACCCAGCTCCTCGTCCGGCCCGTCACCCCCGCCGACGCCACCGCCGTGCTCGACCTCTGGCGCGCGGTCTTCCCCGAGTACGCCGACCCTTCCCGCCCGCAGCGCGATCCCGCGGCGAGCATCGCGCGGAAGCTCGCCTTCGGCGATGGCCTGTTCTGGCTCGCCGAGCGCGAGGGGCGCGTGGTGGGGACGGCGATGGCGGGATGGGACGGCCACCGCGGCTGGCTCTACTCGGTGGGCGTCCACCCCGAGGCGCGCCGCGCCGGGATCGGGGCCCGGCTCGTCGCCGAGGCCGAGCGCGCCCTCGTCGCGCGAGGCTGCCCGAAGGTGAACCTCCAGGTGCTCGCCGAGAACCCTGCGGCCGCGGAGTTCTGGCGCCGGCTCGGGTACACGCAGGACGCGGTGCTCCCGTTCGGGAAGCGGCTGTAGCTCAGCGCCGCTCGGGCGACCTGTCCTCGTCCTTCGGCCGGCCGTCGCGCCAGCCGAGGATCGCCCACCAGACGAGCCCCACGACCACGCTCACCAGCGCCGCCTGCGCCCTGCCGAGCGGATCCGACACGCCCGCGGCCATGATCTTCGTGATCGCCAGGAAGCTCGCGGGGAGGATCGTGGGCCCGAACGCGCTCTTCCAGCGCCTCCGGAGCACCCAGGCGACGGCCCCGACGATGACGAGCTCGATTCCGGCGACGCCGATGGCCGCCACGAGCGTGAATCCCCGCTCCTCCATCCGAGACCTCCGCGTCCGCCGCGCATCTTGGTCCAGGCGCGGCGCGCGGGGCAACGCGAGAAAGGGCGCACTTGCGGCGGCGCGGTCCCTCCGTTATAGCGGATGGTCACCGGAGAACCGCATGCCCACCAGGCCCTTCCGCACGGCAGACCCGTACCGCGACCTCGCCGTCATCGACGTCCGTGCCACGCGCACCAACCAGGCCGTCGTCGGGATCCTCTGCCTCACCGGGATCCTGACGGGCGCGTGGTGGCTCTTCGCGTTCGTCTCGGCACAGCTCGCGCTCGCGGTCTGGCGCGGCCGCCGCTGGTG
>JAEZXM010000141.1 GCA_023419875.1 Pseudomonadota bacterium
GTGCCGGTGGCGGTGATGACCGCCGCGAAGCTCCTCTCCGCGGTCGAGCCGGTGATCCGCTACCAGCGCGGCCGGTTCCGCGGCGCCGAGCAGGCCGCGCCCGGCTCGGTCCGCTACGAGCTCGGCATCCAGCAGCGCGAGGACGCCCTGCACCGGCTGGTCGAGATCTGGGCCACCGGCGAGGCTGCCGCCTCGCTCGGCTTCGGCGCGGCGCGGCTCTTCGACGAGCTCGACCCGCTGGAGAAGAAGAAGGACGCCTTCCTCCAGGCCCAGGGCATCTCGGGCATGAAGGCGACCATGAAGTGGACGAAGCAGATGGAGAAGCTCGCGATCGAGCTGCTCGAGCTCGAGGGCCGCCCGCGCGGCGAGAAGGACGAGGCGCGGCTTCGTGAGCTCCAGGCGGACGAGATGGTGCGGTTCGTCATCCTGGACGCGCAGGCCAACGTCCTCTGCCCGGCCGCGAAGCTCTGGAACACGGGCCACGGCGCCACCGTGATGCGCGAGGCGGTCTCGCTCATGGGCGGCTACGGCATCACCGAGGACTGCCCCGGCTTCCTCGGCCAGAAGTGGATGGACGCGCAGCTCGAGGCGACGTACGAGGGCCCGGAGGCGGTGCAGCGCCGCCACCTCTCGGTGACGATGGCGAACCCGCTCTGGCTCGCCCAGCTCAAGGCCTGGTCCCGCGAGCTGCGCCACGTGGCCGCGAAGCACCACGGCACCGGCGCCTGCGCCCTCGCCTCGGCGATCGAGCTGTGGCTCTGGACCTTCCGCCACCTCGAGGGCGCGAAGGACGCCGACGGCCAGAAGCTGCTCCAGTCGCCGCGCCAGGGCGTGACCTTCAAGCTCGCGGACGCGCTCTCCTGGCTCGTCGCCGCGCGGATGCAGATCATGGACGCGGTGGCGCTCGCCGAGAACGGCGGGGCGGTGCTGGCCGAGGCCCTGCCGGCGACGGCCCGCTTCTTCGCCGACCTCTGCCACGTGCAGGCCGCGCGCGCCGCCGGTGAGGTGGGCCGCATCTGCGCCGAGCTGGTGCACGGCTACAACCGGCACCCGGCCTGGGACGCGGACACGCGGCACGAGTGCTGGAGCGCGGCCGACGCCGAGGCGCTCGAGGGGCTCGTCCCCGGCCTGTCCGGCTGCGCGGTGGACACGCTCGAGCACCACGCGGACAAGGAGGGTCCCTGCGCCTCCTGCAAGGGCATCACCGACTTCCGTACGCTTCGGGTGAAGGTCGACGGTTGCCTCACCGGCGCGATGCTCGCCAAGGACCGCGCCGCCGAGGCGGTGTCGAAGGTGATGATCCCGGAGGCGCTGGACTATCCGCAGTAGGCCGCTCGAATGGCCCGCTCGTGCTTCGACAGGCTCAGCACGAGCGGTCTTTCGAGGGTCCGCTCGCCCTGAGCCTGTCGAAGGGCGAGCGGGAACGGAACACGGAGGGCGCGTGAGCGAACAGGATCATCCGCAGCGCCAGACGATGGCCGTGGACATCGCCTGCGTCGGCTTCGGCCCGGCCACGGCGGGGTTCCTCACCACCCTCTCGCGCCGCCTCGCCGACGCCTCGAAGCCGCCGCTCGAGAGCGCCGCCTCGCCGGGGATGCCGCTCCAGGTGGTCTGCTACGAGCGGGCCGACGACGTGGGTTTCGGCGTCTCGGGCGTGGTCACCCGCGCCCGCGCGATCAAGGCCGCCTACCCCGACCTCGAGCCGTCGCAGATCCCCATGGCGACGCCGGTCCGGGATGAGAAGGTCCTGTACCTCCTCGATCCGATCGGCGCGAGCCGCCGCTCGGTCGCGCTCCGCGCCGCGGACAAGACCCTGCGCGCCTTCCACGGCGCCGACCGCCACGCGTTCGAGCTCCCCTGGTCGCCCGGCTTCCTGCACAAGCGGGACGGGTTCGTCTTCTCGCTCGGGCAGCTCATGCAGTGGATGGCGGGGCAGGTGATGGCGACGGGCACGGTGCAGATCTGGCCGGGCACGCCGGTCGCCGAGGCGCTCGTCGAGGGCGCGGCGGTGAAGGGCGTGCGCCTGCTCGACCAGGGCGTCGATCGCGGAGGCCGTCCCGAGGGCGCCGCGTACCTGCCGGGCATGGACGTGCACGCGGCGCTGACGGTGGTCGCGGACGGCCCGGTGGGCGCGGTGGGGCGGCAGCTCGACGAGGCGCTGGGGATGCCGCCGGGCCACGCCCGCAAGGAGTGGGCGGTGGGGATGAAGCTGGTCGTGGACCTCCCCGAGGACACGCCGCTCGAAGCGGGCACCGTGCTCCACACCTTCGGCTTCCCCGAGCCGGAGATCTTCGGCTTCCTGTACGTTCACCCCGAGCGCGTCGCCTCGGCCGGCATCTTCGTGCCGAGCTGGTTCTCCTCGCCGGTCCGGACGGCGTACCGCTACCTCCAGCACTACGTGCAGCACCCGCGCCTCTGGCCGTACCTCGAGAAGGCGAAGCTCCGCTCCTGGGGCGCGAAGTCGATCCTCGAGTCCGGCCGCCGCGGCGAGCCCATCCTCGCGGGTGACGGCTTCGCCCGCATCGGCGAGGGCTCGGGCTCGACCAACGTGCTCACCTCCTCCGGCGTGGACGAGGCGTTCGCCACCGGGGTGCAGCTCGCCGAGGCGGTCATCGAGCTGCTCGAGGCGAAGAAGCCGTTCACCCGCGAGCACCTCGACGCGGCCTACGTCGCCCGCCGCCGCGAGAGCTGGGTCGAGCGCGAGGGGCAGGTGGCGGAGAAGGCGCGCGACGGGTTCCAGAAGGGCGTCGTGACCGGCCTCATGGGCATGGCGCTCTCCGGGTTCACCGGCGGGCGGATGTCGCTCGGCGACGAGCCGCCCCCGCCGGCCGAGCAGATCGGCACGGTCGAGGCGTACTACCGGGGCAAGATCCCGGCTGCGGAGATCGTCCGGATCCGGCGGGAGTGCGCGGAGAAGGGCGTGCCGCTCCACGACGCGCTCATGGACCGCGCCGGCTGGCCCCCCGTCCCGATGGACGGCCAGGTGCTCGTCTCGCAGCAGGACGCGCTGCTCATGGGCGGCAAGGTGCAGGCGCCGCCCGGCTCCGCGGACCACGTCGTCTTCCTCGACCCGGCGCTCTGCCGCGGCTGCGGGAAGCGCGTCTGCGTGGAGATCTGCTCGGCCGAGGCGATCCGGCCCGGCGACGAGGGCACCCCCACCTTCGATCGCGAGAAGTGCGTCCACTGCGGCGCGTGCTTCTGGAACTGCACCACCCACCTGCCCGGCACCGAGCGCACGAACCTCCAGTTCCGCGCCGGAACGGGCGGACTGCACTCGGCGGAGAACTGAGAGAATGCCCGGCTATCAGATCGTCGTCCTCGGCTCCATCGTCCCCGACCCGCTCCAGACGCTGGAGCCGGTGGCGACGCCCCAGGGCCCGGCCTTGAAGAACGAGGCCATGCTCCCGCACGTGCTCGACCCCTGGGCCGGCCACGCGCTCTACGAGGCCGCGGCCCTCGCGGCCAAGGTGCCCGGCTCGAAGGTCACGCTGCTCGCGCTCGGGCCCAAGGCGAAGTTGCAGCAGGTCATGATGGCGGTCGCCCAGAAGGTCCCCTTCGAGCTCGTCGCCCTCGATGGCCCCGCGAGCGGCTTCGCCGACGCGCACGAGGTGGCGGCGAAGCTCGCCGACGCGGTGCAGAAGCTCCCCGGCCTCGACCGGAGCGCGCTCCTCCTCTTCGGCGGCTGGGAGTCGGCCTCGCGCGGCGCCGGCGTCACCCTGCAGATGGTCGGCGAGCGGCTGGGCATCCCGGATCAGTTCTTCGGGGTCGATCAGCTCTCGGTGAAGGATGGCGGCGCGATCGAGATCCTGGAGCGCGTCGAGGGCGGCAAGCACCAGGTCTCGACCTGCGCCGGCCCGCCGGCCGTGCTCGGCTGGGCGACCGGCAACCTGCCCGAGCCCAAGAACAACCCGCAGGTCGGCATGGCCAACATGCGCGGCGTGATGCCGGCGCTCCAGAAGGCACCGGCGACCCCGGTCGGCACCGGCGGCGTGGCGTTCGAGTCGGTCGCGGTGCCCAAGGTGACCCGCGAGACACGGATCGTGAAGGACATGAGCCCGGACGAGATCGCGAAGGAGCTCGTGGAGTGGATCTCGCAGGACTGAGGAACCCCATGGACACGACCCTCCTCCTCACCCCCACCGAGGCCGACGGCTCCTTGCCGCGCGCGGCGCTCGAGGCGCTCTCGGCGGCGAAGGCCCTTGGCTCTGGTGCCGGGACCGTGGTCGTAGGCCTCTTCGGCGCGAAGACCGGCCCGGCGGCGGCGCAGCTCGCCGGGACCGGCGTCGCGAAGGTGCTCGCCGCCGAGGCCGAGGCGCTCGCGCAGCCGCGCTACGGCACCGACGCGGCCGCGTGCACGGCCCTCGTGCGTGCTGCAGGCGCGACGGTGATCGTCGCCCCCGCGCTCTCCCGCATGGCCCGCGTCGCCGCCGGCGTCGCACAGCGGCTGGGCGGGCGGATCGACTCACACGTCACGGCGCTCTCGACCGAGGGTGGGCTCTCGGCGACGCGCTGGTACTACAAGCAGCGGATCGAGGCGAAGCTCCGGCGCGCCGAGCGGCCCTGGGTGCTGCTCGTCGATCCGGGCGCGTATCCCGCCCACGATCCCGCTCGCCCTGAGCGAAGCCCCGGCGCAGCCGGGGCGGAGTCGAAGGGCGAGATACCGCCGGTCGAGCCCGTGAAGGTCGAGCTCGGCCCCGAGGTGCAGCGGACGCAGGTGACCGGCGTCCGCGCGCCGACCTCCGGCGAGCAGACCATCAAGCCCGACGCGAAGGTCCTGTTCGTCGCCGGCGCCGGCTGGACCAAGAAGCAGGCCGACGGCCAGCCTCACCCGGACAAGGCCGGCGAGCTGATCCTCGGCTTCCTCCGCGCCGCCGGTGCGTCGCTCGGCACCTCCAAGTCGCTCACCGATCAGGCCGGCGAGGGCCAGAAGGTCCTCGAGTTCATGACCCACCTGAACCAGGTCGGCCAGACCGGCTCCACCCCGCGCCACCCCCGCGGCCTCTCGACGTGCTGCCACGGCGAGGAGCCTCACGTGGTCGGCTGGCGGTTCATCCGCGAGCGGCGGGCCGTGAACCTCGACCCGAACTGCGGCTGGGCCCGCGGGAAGGCCGACGTCGTCTACGTCGCCGACGCGTTCGCGGTCATCGAGAAGGTGAACGCGCTGCTCGCGGCGAAGAAGGGGTGAGCCCGCCCGAGGCGGCTCACGGGCTCGCGGCGAACGGCGCGAGCGCCTTCCCGAACCTCTCCAGCGACGGCGGCGGCGCCTTCACGCGCCTCCCCTCCGTCAGCGCCTCCAGCATCTTCGCGTTCGCGACTGCCTGGCCGCGGAAGTGGTTGTTCGTGACGACGTAGATGTCCGGCGCCCACGACGAGTCGGCCATCGACCGGATCCGCCGTGCCCAGGGCTCGAGCTCCCTGGCCGTGTACAGGTAGTCGTAGCGGGCGTCGCGGCCGGCGTTCTTCCGGAACCACTGCTTGAAGTTGCGCCCGTGCACGCGCACGTAGGCGAGCGGCGCGGTCACGCGTGCCCCGGGCGCGACCGAGTCGTGGAACATGGGCTGGTCCACGTTCACGATCCCCACGCTCCTCTCGGCCAGCTCGGCGAGCACCTCGGGCGCGTCCCACGACGCGTGGCGCACCTCGACGACCAGCGGCAGGCCCGCGAAGGCGCGGAAGAGATCTCGCAACCACGCCTCCGACGTCGCGTCGCGGCGGAAAGACCACGGGAACTGGAGCAGGGCCGCACCGAGGCGGCCGCGCGCGTGCAGGCGGTCGAGGAGCGCCCGGCCCTCCTTCACCTCCTCGGCGCCGAACGCCTCGCGCTCGTGGGTGAACCGGCGCCAGACCTTGGCGCCGAACCGGAACCGCGAGGCGTCGCCGACCCGATCGCACCAGCGGTCGGCGATCGACGCGGGATAGGGGCGGTAAAAGGACGAGTTCACCTCCACCGTGTCGAACCAGCCGGCCAGCCAGGCGAGCCGGTCGAAGCCCGGCGGCTCCGGCTCGGGGTAGACCGTCCCCGCCCAGTCCTTGTACTCCCAGCCCGCGGGCCCGTAGCGGATCACCCGGCTCTGGCTAACGCCGCTCCGGCCCGGGTTCAACGCGCCGGCTACTGCGCCCGCGGGTTGAACGACCCGATCGCGTTCAGCACGTTGAGCGACGCGAGCTGCGTGTTGAGCCGCTCGGTGTTGAGGAGGATCTCGGCGTTGCGGAGCTGGGCGACGGCGTCGGCCTGCTCGACCGGGGTGGCGGTGCCGGCGCGGAAGGCCACGTCCACGAGCCGCTGGTTCTCGGCGGCCAGGTCGCGCTGCTCCCGGGCCTTCGCCGCGTTCGAACGCGCGGACTCGAGGTCGAGCAGCGCCTGGGTCACCTCCTGCCGGACCCGGACCACCGCTCCCTCGGCGCGGGCGCGGGACTCGGCCACCCGGGCGTTCGCCTCGCGGAGGTCCGACTCGCGGAGGAAGCCGTCGAGGAGGGTCCACTGGCCCTGGATGCCGATGACCCAGCTGTCGCCCTCGCCGCCGGCGAACCCCTCCGTGTCCTGCCACCCCCAGCGCGCGAACCCCGACACGTCGGGGAGGTACCGCGAGAGCACCGAGCTCCGGGCGGCGCGCTGGGCGGCGATCTGCTCGCGGGCGGCCTCCACGTCCGGGCGCGCAC
>JAEZXM010000481.1 GCA_023419875.1 Pseudomonadota bacterium
ACCGACCGCCCTCCCGTCGGCGGCGGTGATTCCGAGCGCGCTCGCCGCCACGCCCGCCCCGGCCGGCGCGCCGTCCACCGCAGGCTCGGCCCTCTCGCCCGCGCCCGACCCGGTCGCCGATGCGACCTCGCTCCGCTCCGCCTCGCAGTCGGTGCGGGTCGACATCCACAAGCTCGATCGGCTCATGAACGCCGTGGGCGAGCTGGTGCTCATCCGGTCGTCGCTGGCGCGCGTCGCCGAGGGGCAGAAGGGCGAGGGCGGCGACCCAGCGCTGGCCGGCGAGCTCCAGCGCCTCTCGCGTGCCCTGGAGCGCAAGCTCTCCGAGCTGCAGGCCGGGATCCTGGAAGTGCGGATGGTCCCGCTCGAGCAGGTCTTCGACAAGTTGGCCCGCATGGTGCGCAAGCTCGCGCGCGAGGTGGGGAAGGAGATCGAGTTCGTGGTGGGCGGCGGGGACGTCGAGCTCGACAAGCTCATCGTCGAGGAGCTGTCCGATCCGCTCATGCACCTCATCCGCAACTCCATCGACCACGGCATCGAGGCGCCGGAGGTCCGGCGCCGCTCGGGCAAGCCCGAGGTCGGCCGGGTCCGGCTGCACGCCACCCAGCGCGGCAACCACGTGCAGATCGTGGTGGAGGACGACGGCGCGGGGCTCGACGAGGAGCGGATCCGCCAGGTGGCGGTGGAACGCGGCCTGGCGACATCCGCGGCGCTCGCCGATCTCTCCCGCCGCGAGCTCCTGAACCTCGTCTTCACCCCCGGCTTCTCCACGGCCAAGAAGGTGACCGCGCTCTCGGGGCGCGGCGTCGGGCTCGACGTCGTGAAGACGAACATCGCCGAGCTCTCCGGCATCATCGACCTCGCCACCACCCGCGGCCTCGGGACCCGGTTCGAGATCACGCTGCCGGTCACACTCGCCATCCTCCGGGCGCTGGTGGTCTCGGTGGCCGACCGGGTCTACGCCGTCCCGCTCAACAGCGTGCTCGAGATCCTCGAGATCCCGGCCAACGAGGTCCGGACCCTCTCCACGCGCGAGGTCATCTCGCTGCGCGGGTCCACCCTGCCGTTGCTCAGGCTGGGCGGCTTCTTCCGGCTCCCCGGTGCGGCGCAGAGGGAGCGGCTGTTCGTGGTCGTGGTCGGGCTCGCCCAGGAGCGGCTCGGGGTCGCCGTGGACGACCTGGTCGGACAGCAGGACATCGTGGTGAAGCCGCTCGGGAAGGCGCTCGCCGGCGTCCGGGGCATCGCCGGGGCGACGGATCTGGGCAGCCGGCGCACGGTGCTGGTGCTCGACGTGGGGGCGATCATCGAGGAGGTGATCGCGCCCGAGGGGATCGTCGGGGCGTCGGAGGCCTGATGAACAGTGGGCGGGGTGGGCGCGGCGGGATCCAGGGACCGCAGCGAGCGCAGGTCCAGCTTAGCTGGACCGCAGCGAGCCGGGGGACCGGGGGGCCGGGCTTCACCGGCCCCCCGGCAAGAAAGCGGGAGTGATCGATGTACCTCGAGCACTACGGTCTCGCCCGGAAGCCCTTCTCGAAGACGCCCGACCCGGAGTTCCTCTACCGCTCGCGCCATCACGCCGAGGCCCTCGCGCGCCTCTCCCACGCCATCGAGGAGCGGGAGGTCGCGGTGCTCACCGGGGAGATCGGCGCCGGCAAGACCACGCTCTCGCGGGCGCTCGTGGACGCCTACGCGGACACCTGCCGGTTCAGCTTCGTCGTCAATCCCGCGCTGCCGCCCGCCCAGCTCCTCTCCGCGATCGCCGAGGGGTTCGGCCTCGAGCCGGGCAAGCGCAAGGTCGATGTCTTCGGCGCGCTCGGCGAGCACGCCGCGCGGCTCGACGCCGAGGGGAAGTTCGCGGTCGTGCTCGTGGACGAGGCGCAGCTTCTGCCCGGCAGATCCGCCTACGACGAGCTCCGGCTCCTCGGGAACGTCGCCGCCGACGATCGGCCGCTCCTCGGCCTCGTCCTCGTGGGACAGCCCGAGCTCCGGGCCCGGCTTGCCTCGCGGGGGGGCGAGGCGTTCGCGCAGCGCGTCGGCGTCGCCTACCACCTGGGCCCGCTCGACGTCTCCGACACCGCCCGATATCTGGAGCACCGCCTCGCGGTCGCGGGCCGGCGCACCGCCCTTTTCGAGCCCGGCGCGGTCGAGGCCATCCACCGCCTCTCTGGAGGCTTGCCCCGCCGCGTGAACCAGCTCGCGGCGGGCGCGCTGCTCGAGGGGTTCGCGCGGGGAACGTCCACCCTGTCCGCGGAGGTGGTCGAGGCGGTCGCGGCCGACCTCACCGAGGGCCTGGGATCGCGGCGGGCGGCCCACATGGGAAGCACGCGCACGGCAGGGTAGACTCGAAGGCGGGCATGGACTTCCTGAAGATCCGCAGGAAGGCGAAGGAACGTGCGTCGGCCGCAGGCCCGAGCGCGCGCGAGGCGGCCGATTCTCCGGAGCCGAGCGCGCCGTCCTCCAGGCCCGCGTCGTCCAGGCGGCGCGCAGCTTCCAGGTCCCAGGCCGCTTCGGCCGGGCCGGCCGGCGGGCCCTCGGCCCACGATGACGCGCCGGTGCTCCGGGAAGCCGACGTCGTCGCCGGCAGGCTCGCGGCCGAGCTCCAGGGGATCGCGGGTCCGTCGGCTCCGTCCGGGAACGAGGCCGACCAGCGGTTCACGACCTGGCGCCCCGGGGCGGGCGAGGACACCACCTTCGAGGTGGAGGACGCGGAACCGCCGAGTGCGCCGCCGGACCGGCCGTTCCTCCGTGGGCGCCGCGCGAAGAAGCCGGAAGAGGAGCCGAGCACGTCCACCGAACGCGCCGACCCCGTCCCGGTCCCGCCCCCGACGGGCGCGCAGGTCCGCACCGGCGGAGGGACCGGTCCGGCGCGCGCCCCGGCCGCGCTACGGCCTCCGAAGATACCGGGCCGGAACCCGCTCGAGGAGTTCTTCTACCGGGAGGACGAGGAGCTGCCGGGCCTCGTCGGGCTGCCGGGCGACGCGGAGCCTGAAGAATCCTCCGTCCACGGGGAGGCGGCGATCGAGGAGTACCTCACCTTCGTGCTCGGCTCCGAGGAGTACGCCGTGGCGATCGAGCGCGTGCGGGAGGTCCTCAAGGCGCAGCCCATCACCGAGGTACCGCGGGCGCCCGCCGGCATCCTGGGCGTGGTCACGGTGCGCGGCGAGGTGGTCGCGGTCTTCGACCCGCGACGTCGCCTGGCCCTCCCGGGCCCGACGCCGCCCGAGGGGACGGGGCGGATCGTGATCGTGGACGACGGGGAGGGGCCGTGCGGGCTCCTCGTGGACGCGGTCGCGAGCGTGGTCCGCCTCGCGCGCGGCAGCATCGAGCCGTGCCCGCAGGGGATCGGCGGTGCCAGCGCCGACTGCCTGGCGGGCATCGGAAGAGAACGCAACCGGCTCTTCACCGTGCTCGACCTCGGGGCGTTCCTGCGGCGGTCTCCGCCGGCCGCCCGGGGCGGAAGGGCTACGCATGCGGGGGCGTGAACCGGCCGCGAGCGCCGCCACCACCGACGGGCTCGCCCAGCTCTGCACGTTCCGCGTGGGCGGCGAGGACTACGCCATCGACATCATGCGGGTGCGGGAGATCATCAACCCGCTGCCGGTGACGCCGGTGCCGCGCGCCCCCGCGTTCGTCGAGGGCGTGATCCGGCTCCGTGGCGACGTGATCCCGGTGGTGGACGTGCGGCGCCGGCTCGGGCTCGCGGTCACCGCGCCCACCCGGAAGACCAAGACGCTGATCGTACACGTGGCGGGGCGGCGCCTGGGCCTGGTGGTGGACGAGGTGACCGAGGTGCTGCGGATCCCCCGCTCCGAGATCCGCCCCTCCCCCGGGCTCGTCGAGGCCGGCGGGGCCCGCTTCTTCCTGGGGGTCTGCGGGGGCGACAACGCGTCCGCCGGGCGTCGCGGCGCGAGCCGGCTTCGGCTCCTGCTCAACGTACGAGCGCTTCTCGAGCCGGTCTCGCCCGGTGAGGTCGAGGCGGCGCGCTCGGAGGCAGAGACAACGAGGCACACATGACCGCCCCACGCGATCCTGGAACGGTCCGCGCCCGCGTCCGGGCCGCGGAAGAGGAGATCCGGTACCGGGCCGCCGGGGAGCTCGACGCGGCGCGGGAGGACGAGCGGGAGCTCCTGCTCGGCATGCTGGGTGATCCGAGCTGGCGGGTCCGCAGCGTGGCGGTGGAGCGGATCGTCGCCAGCGGGCCGGTGGCGGAGGTGCTGCCCGCGCTGCTCTCGCTGCTCTCGGGCGGGGCGAACGTCGGGATGCGCGACGCGTCGGCGGTGGCCCTGACCCGGCTCGGGGCGGAGGCGGTGCTGCCGCTCGTCGCCCGCCTCGACGGACCGAACGCCGACCTCCGGCAGGCGGCGGCCTCGGTGCTCGGCGCCATCGGAGATCGACGGGCGGTCGTGCCGCTCGCGGCCCGGCTCGCCGACCCGGATCCCAACGTGCGCGCCGGGGCAGCCGAGGCGCTGGGGAAGATCGGCGGGCCCGAGGCCGGGGCCACGCTGCTCGCGGCGCTCGACTCGGACGAGCACACGCTCAAGCTCTCCGCGCTGGAGGCGCTGCTCGCGATGCGCGCCTGCCCGCCCGCCGCGCGGCTCGGGCCGCTCCTCGCGGACAAGACGCTCCGGCGCCCCGCCTACCGCGTGCTCGGGTACAGCGACGAGCCGGAGGCGGGGGCGCTGCTCGCGGGCGGTCTCGGCGAGAGCTCCCGGGGTGCGCGGGACGCGGCGCTCGCCGGGGTCGGGACGCAGCGGATGCGCCGGCAGGCCTCGGAGCTCCGGCACATCGCGGAGGCGGTGGCCGCGGCCGCGCGCGCGGGCGTGGACGTCCGCGCCTGCGCCGGTTCGCTGGAGGTGGACGACGTGCCCGTGGCGGTGGGCGCGCTCTCGGTCCTCGGCTGGGCGGGAGCGGTGGCGGAGGTGGGGGCCATGCTGCGGCTCGCCGAGGACGATCGTCTCCGGCCCTTCGTCGAGGAGTCGGTGGAGGCGCTGCCGCGCGAGCAAGGGCTCCGCGAGGCGATCGCCGGGGCGCTCGAGCAGCAGGGTCCGTTCGGCCGGATCGCCGCGCTTGCGCTCCTCGCGCGGCTGGGGAGCCCGGCCGCGCTCGAGGCGCTGGTGCGCGAGGCGAGCGATCCCAGCGGCTACCTCCAGGCGGAGGCGATCGCCGCGCTCGGCCACCTGGGCGACGCGCGCGCGGTGGCCCCCCTCGCCGGCCTCCTCGGCGACGACGCTCCGGCCGTCTCCGGCATCGCTGCGACGGCGCTCGTGCACATCGGGCAGGAGTCGCGGGAGGCGAACGACGCGGCCCTCGCGGTGCTGCGGGACCGCTTCGACTCCAGCCCCTCCGCCTCGCTCTTCCGCGTGCTGGGCGCGCTCGGCGCGGCCGAGGACCTTCCGCGGCTCCGCGCCGGGCTGGGCCGGCCGGCCGTGGTCCAGCGGATGGCCGCGGCGGGGGCGATCTCGTCCCTCGCCCAGCGCGGGATCCTCGGCGGCGATGAGCTGCCGGAGCTCGCCGCGGCCCTCGCCGACGGAGCGTGGTCGGTGCGTGCCGCAGCCGCCCGCGCGCTCGTCGAGGTCGCCCGTGCAGGATCGATCGACCGCGGCCAAGGCGGGCCGGAGCCGCTCGCCCCGGCCGCGGTGGCCGGTCTGCGGG
>JAEZXM010000487.1 GCA_023419875.1 Pseudomonadota bacterium
AAAGACGACGTCCACCTCCTGCCCGGCCTCGCGCTGCTCCGGCGCGCCCACGCGCGCACGGCGGTGGCCGGCCGCGTGCAGCGCGAGCCGGAGCGCCCGCAGATCGTCGGCCAGGCGGTCCTGGTCGAGCACCGTCCCCGCGCGCGTCGAGAGGCGCGCCAGGGCCGCCGAGGCGGGGCCGGCGTCGCCCTCGGCGCGTACCGAGCGGACGCGGGTGGGCGGCCCGGCCGACACCGCGAGCTCCACCGTCACGGCCGCGTCACCCCGGACGGTCTCCTCGACCCGCGGGTCCCGGTACCCCTTGCGCGCCAGGGCCGCGGCGATGCGGCCGGACGCGGCCCGGAGATCGTCGTCGTCGAAGGGCTCGCCGGGCATCAGCCGGGCGGCGGCGCGGAGCGCTGTGTCGCCGAGGACCGGCGGACCGACGCTCTTCACCGAGACCTTGGCCACGCGACGCTGGACCTGGGCCTCCACCGAGAGCGTCACCCAGCGGCCCGCCTCGCCCGGCGGCGCCGGGGCGGGCCGCGCGCGGACGATCACGTTGCGGTAGCGGCCGGTCTGGTAGAGCCGCTGCACCGTGGTCCGCAGCGTCCGGGGCGAGACGAGCTCCCCCTCCTTCACGTCGAGCAGCGCGCGGACCGCGCCCGGGAGATCGCCGGGCGGGAGGGTGAGCTCGACCGCGCGCACGCGCGGGGGCGCCTCGACGGACTCCGGGCGGGCGGACGAAACGCCGGCCCCGCCCTCGGATCGGGCAGCTCCGGGCGCCAGGAGCAGGAGCGCCGTCGCGATCCCGACGGCGAGCTTCACTGCTCGTCCGTCCAATCCCAGCGGAGCTGGAGGTCGACGCCGTGGTCGCCGGTCGGAACGTTCAGGTTCTCGTCGTCCCACTGGTACTGGAGCGCCATGTGCGTGCCGAGCCGCACCTCCGCCTGGGCCTTGCGGCCGCGGCCGGTGCCGAGCGGGGTCTGGAACCGGAGCCGGAGCCGGTCGCGCAGGAGCCAGGACTCGAACTCCGCCCGCGGCTCCACCTGGCCCGTCTCCTCCGAGTAGCCGGTGACGATCCGCATCGAGAGGTCGCGGATGGCCCCGCCCCGCGGCAGGAACCGACGAACCTGCTCGTCGAGGCCCGACGCCGAGAGGAGCGCCTGGGCCGCGGTCGCGGTGGCGACGCCGCTCACGCCCGCCTGGGCCCCTGCGTCACGTCGCGTGAACCCGAGGGAGAGCAACGTGACGATGTCCTGCTCCGGCAGGTCCGGGAGGCTGGTGAGCTTGACCTGCGGCTCGAGCAGGGTGCCGAAGACGTGCAGGAAGACCTGGTAGTCGCGGACGTGCGCCTCGCCGTTCACGTCCAGGGTGGCGGCGATCCGGGCCCGGTCGGTGAAGTCGAGCACCGCGTGGCTCAGCTCGAACTCGTTCCCGCGGAAGGTGGCCCTGCTCCCCTGGCCCATCGCCAGGTTTCCGACCAGGCCGGGCGCCGCCAGGGTGCCGGTGAGGGTGAGCTCGCCGGAGACCGGACCGTTCACGAGGTCGTTCTCCACCCGGACGTCCCCGTCCACCGCGAGCTGGACGTCGAGGCGGAGCCACTCGCCGGCGCGGTCGTAGGGGCGGGCCTGCGGCGGCGGCCTGCGCTTGAGCAGGCTCGACTGGAGGTCCACGTCCGAGGTGTACCGCGCCCGCACCACGTGGAGCCGGCCGGTGAGGGCGGCGCTGTCCGGGGCGCCCGCCACCACCAGGCGGCCCGAGAGCGTCGCCGGCACGAGCGACGGGAACGTCACCGGGATGTCGGAGAGCAGCGCCTCGGCCCGCAGGCGCACGGGGATGAGGCGCTCGAGCTCGATCTCCCCCTTGAACCGCGCCTTGCCGTGGTTCACGGTCGCGTCGAGCTGATCGAAGATCACCTTGTTCTGCGAGAAGGCCACCACCCCGCCCAGCCCCTCGAAGGCGACGCTCGCCCCCTTGAGCTGGAAGGCGGCGTCCACCACCTTGCCGGTGCCGACGACGAGGGGTTGCGCGACGGTCCCCGAGAACCGCGCCAGCAGCCCGAGCTGTCCGCTCGAGCGGCGCAGCGTGGGCACGAGCACCGAGAGGATCCGCAGGTCGAACGCGCCCTCCGCCGAGGCGTCCAGCTCTCCCGTCGGGAGCCGCGTGCCGCGGAGCGCGAGGGAGGTGTTGGGCCCCTGGAGCGTGACGGGCTGGAGCTCCCATCGACCGCGCGCGGCGCTGAGCCGCGCGGGCGCGGCGGACTCGATGCGGAGGTCGGAGTAGGAGGCCTGGAGCCGATCCACCTGCGCATCGACTCGCGCGTCCCGCCAGTCGAGGAGGTCGCCCTCGGCCTCGACCGCGCCGCCGAGGTGCAGGCGCAGCCCGGGCGGGGCTCCGGCGGCGAGCCGGAGCGCGTCCTCGAGGGCCAGCTTCGCGCGGGCGCGGAACGGATGCCGGCCGGAGAGGGACACCTCGCCGGAGGCGTCGATCCCCTCGGCACCGAGCGTGAGCTGGGCATCGTCGCCGTCGAGGCGCGCCTCGAGCTTCGCCGGGCCGAGGGCGAACGACCGCCAGGCGACCCCCGTCCCCGCGGCCGAGAGCCGGATCCGGGGCCGGACGAGGGTGCCGCCGACGGACGCCGAGCCGCCGACCACGCCGGCGAGGGCCGGTCGCGCCAGGAGATCGGCGACGGGCAGGCCCTGGAAGTCGATCTCGAGCTTCATCGGGTTCGGAACGGCGAGCCCCCACGTGCCCACCGCACGCGCCCTGCCGCCCGCGCGGCGGAGCTCGGCGTCGGCGACGCGCAGCTCCGCCAGCGCGAGGATGCGACCCGCCGCCCGGCCTCCGTCGAAGCGGCGCCCGTACAGCGTCCCCGCGCCGAGCTGGGCCTCGAAGTCCATGTCCGGCCGGATCGCCGGCCCGCGGGCGGTCCCCGTGACCTCCCCCTCTGCGTCGAGCGCGGCCCGCAGGATCCGGGCGCTGGGGATCGGATCGATCACCGCCGCGCAGAGATCGCGCGTCCGGCCCCGCGCGCGGAGGCTCGCCGAGGTGATCCGCATCGGCCGCGCCAGGAGATCGAGCACCACCTCCCCGCGGTACTGGACCGTCTCCCAGCTCCCCTCGTCGACGGTGATCCGGAGCGCCGGGCGCTGGAACCGGACCTCGGCGGAGGCGGTCCCGAGGCTCACGTCGAGGAACCGGAGGTCCGTCCCCCGCACCTGCCCCTCGACCGCCGGCAGCGCGTACGGCGCCGCCCCGAGCCGGACGTCGGCCGCCACGAGGCCACCCCAGGGCACCGTGCCGATCCGGCCCAGCGCGTCCAGGTCCGCGTCGCCGCTCGACCGTACCCAGAACCCCTCCGCCCGCCGGAAGTGGACGGCGGCGTCGGTGCGCAGGGTCCCGCGGCCGACCTTGAGCCGCACCCCGTCGAAGTACAGGCCCTCCCGGTCGATGCGGAGCTTGCCCTCGACCCCGCCGCGCTCGATCGCGAGCACCCCGGGATCGTCCGCCCCTTCCTTGTACGACCGGCCGAGGACCTTGAGCCCGTGCCCCTCCGCGTCCACCGACCCCTCGAGCGCGATCGGCGCGAAGGTCCCGGCGAGGCGCCCCTTGCCCGTGAGCCGCAAGGAGATCCAGGTGTCCCGCACCCCCAGCCGCTCCAGGACCTCGTTCAGGTTCACGCCGCCGAAGTCGAGCTCGCCCTCGAACGGCAGGCTCCGGGCGAGCTTCATCGTGCCGCGGACCACCACCGCGCCGCCCTGCACCGCGGCGGCGAGCCGGTCGATGCGCAGCGCGCCGTCCTGCAGCCGGAGGTCGGCCTCCATGTCACCAGCTGTGAAGCGTCCGACGCGGACCCCGCGGGTGGCGAGCCGGGCCGTGACCTCCGCCCGCTCCTCGCGGCCGGCGCGGCCACGGGCGGGCGCGGCGCGGAACGAGGGCCTCCCCTTCACCTTCACCGTCAGGGAAGCCGTCCCCGCCGCCTCGCGTTGCACCCCCGCCAGCGCGGCGAGCGCGGCGACCGGACCGTCCGCCGTCGCCTCCACGTCGACGCGCGGATCGCAGAGGTCGGTCACCCGGCCGCCGAGCCCGAGGCGCGCCCCGCCCAGCTCCACCTCGGCCCTGGAGATCTCCGCGTCCGAGAGATCGGTCGCGACCTCCGCCAGGACG